>JACZXH010000032.1 GCA_022571715.1 Bacteroidota bacterium
CCATCGGCAGCATCGGATTCCGACGAAGCACCTGATACTACGGAGGCGGCAAAGGAAAAACCAGCTGCAGAAGCGAAACCGGAAGAACCATTAGCTGAGGCAAAAGACGAAGCCCAAACTGATGTTGCAGCGGAAGAGGTATCTGCTGAAGCCGGAAAAGAAACAGCGGAAACTGAAGAACCGGCAAAAGCACCAGTTTCCGACGAAGCGCCTGAAAAAACAGAGGCGGCAAAGGATGAGCCATCTACAGCATCAGATTCCGACGAAGCGCCTGATGCTATGGAGGCGACAAAGGAAGAACCAACTGCAGAAGCGAAACCGGAAGAACCATTAGCTGAGGCAAAAGACGAAGCTCAAACTGATGTTGCAGCGGAAGAGGTATCTGCTGAAGCCGGAAAAGAAACAGCGGAAACTGAAGAACCGGCAAAAGCACCAGTTTCCGACGAAGCACCTGAAACAACAGAGGTGGCAAAGGAAGAGCCAACCGCAGAGGCGAAACCCGAAGAACAATCAACTGAAGCTGCAGTTGATGCTGATGTAACTGCAGTAAAGACAACTGAAAAAACCGCGGAAAAGCCAACAGATCAAGCAAAACCAAAAGCTTCTGATGCATCTGAAGAAAAAGACGGAACAGAAGAAGAGAAAAAGTAAAATTTTTTACTGTGACAATTAATGAGTGCTTCCAGTTAGGTTATATCATTAAAACTCACGGGCTGAATGGAGAAGTGGATGTGTTTTTAGATACAGACTATCCAGAAAATTATATGCATTTGGAATCGACTTTTGTAGAAATTAAACAAAAACTGGTTCCTTTTTTTATTGAATACATAAAGGTCAGAGGAAATAAGGCACTGATTAAGTTCAAGGAGATAGATTCTGTAGAAAATTCAAAGGAATTAAAAGGATGTACACTACATCTTCCTGCCACGCTTCTACCACCTTTAAAAGGGAACACGTTTTATTTCCATGAAGTGATTGGGTATGATGTCGTTGATGACATTGAAGGTACACTGGGACAAGTTGTCAAATTTTATAACTATCCAAACCAGGATTTACTGGTTGTTGTTTACAGGGAAAAGGAGGTGCTGATTCCATTGAATGATGACATAATTATACATGTAAACCGCAGTAAAAAGCAGATTGAAGTTGCACTTCCGACTGGTTTGCTTGAAATTTACCTCGGTAATTGATCTCATATATTCATGCGCTTTGATATTATTACTTGTCTTCCGAGGCTGCTCGATGGCCCTTTTAATGAATCTATTCTGAAAAGAGCCCGCGAAAAAAAACTCGTGGAAATTCATTTACATGATCTCCGTGATTTTGCTATAAAAAAAAACCGGCAGGTAGATGATTATACCTATGGAGGAGGAGCAGGAATGGTGCTTATGATTGAGCCGATTTACGGATGTATTAAAAAGTTAAAAGAAGAACGAAGATATGATGAAATTATTTATATGAGCCCTGATGGAGATTTGTTTAACCAGGGCGAGGCCAATAAGCTATCGTTGAAAAAAAATATCATAATTTTATGTGGGCATTACAAAGGTGTTGACGAACGGGTACGAGAGCATCTGATCACCAGAGAAATTAGTATTGGCAATTATGTGATGTCAGGAGGAGAACTTGCCGCAATCGTAGTGGTGGATGCTGTTACACGACTGATTCCAGGTGTGTTGTCGAATGAATCATCGGCGCTAACTGATTCATTTCAGGATAACCTGGTGGCGGCGCCCGTTTATACCCGACCGGCTGATTTTGAAGGCATGAAAGTTCCTGCCATATTATTGTTGGGTAATCAAAAAATCATTGAAGCCTGGCGGTTTGAACAGGCTGTAGAAAGAACCAAAAAGCGAAGACCGAATATGCTGGAAGAAGAATAGTTGTATGATGATTTAATTTCGTTAAAAGATACCAAATCTTTTATCTTACATTACGATTCACTAATTTTGCAATCCATTTTTAAGGCAGGACCTAATTCCATATAATCATGAGTGAGCTGATGAAGATCGTTGAAGCGGAGTACAAGGACGTGAGAAGTAAGTATCCTGACTTTAAAGCCGGTGATACAATAAATGTACATGTAAAAATCCGTGAAGGGAGTAAAGAAAGAATACAACAATTTCAGGGCACCGTTATCCAGCGAAGGCACCCGAATACTAACGGTGAGACCTTTACAGTAAGAAAAGTATCAAATGGAATTGGCATCGAACGCAAATTTCCCCTGTTATCACCTAATCTGGACAAAATTGAAGTTATAAGAAAAGGCGCCGTGAGAAGAGCAAGATTATTTTATCTTCGCGGACTCCAGGGTAAAGCAGCAAAGATCAGAGAAAAAAAATAGCATTTACACATAACATTATCATAATAAATGGCCGGCAACAACCGGTCTTTTTTTAATTTGTAGTATATTATTTTGTTGTTATTAAAACCTCTTAATTACAGGTTCATCAATAAATTGGATAGCTTTGTGCCTGCCATTCCTGTGGCGTAATACCATTTGATCTATTTATTTATGGCATGGTTTAAAAGGAAAGACAAGGGAATACTTACTCCCACTGCACAAAAAATGGAAGCCCCAGACGGGCTGTGGTATAAAACCCCCAAGGGTAAATTTATCCATACACGCGAGTTAAAAAATAATGCCTATGTCAGCCCGGAAGACGGATACCATGTTCGCATAGGCTCTAAAGAATATTTCGAAATTCTATTTGACAATAACTCGTTTAAGGAATTAGATAAAAATATGGTTTCAGCTGACCCCCTGGGCTTTACAGATAGCAAACCTTATCCTGAAAGAATCAAAGCGAGTCAAAAAAAAACGGGACTAAAAGATGCGATCCGTACAGCATATGGAAAAATGAACGGCATAGACATTACGATTGGGTGCATGGATTTTAGTTTTATCGGTGGCTCCATGGGATCTGTGGTTGGTGAAAAAATTGCACGAGCCATTGATCATGCACTGAAACACAAAACCCCGCTACTTATCATTTCCAAATCAGGTGGGGCCAGAATGATGGAAGCAGGCATTTCATTGATGCAGATGGCAAAAACTTCTGCAAAACTCGCCCGGCTTTCCGAAGCCAAAATACCTTATATCTCCTTGCTTACTGACCCTACCACAGGAGGAGTTACAGCTTCATACGCCATGCTGGGTGATTTTAACATTGCCGAACCCGGCGCCTTGATCGGATTTGCAGGCCCCCGCGTAATACGTGAAACCATTGGCAAAGATCTGCCAAAAGGATTTCAAAGTTCTGAGTTTGTGCTGGATCATGGATTCCTTGATTTTATTGTTGACAGAAGACAGTTGAAAACCAAACTCACCACCCTGCTGAAAATGCTGGAAAATTAATCCACGGGTGCATAGATTTGAAACCATCGTATGCCCTTTTAATAATACAGGAAACTGAAACCGATTGCCAGGTTGAAATAAGAATATTGCGATTTGCTGCTTTCGACAGCATACTGGTATTTGGCTGCCAGGTTTAATCCCATATTAAAATTCATAGGAATAAATATGCCGACTTCCGGGGCAAATCCCAGGTGCCAGTTGTTGTTTTCAAAAGCTACATGTCCGATTTCTGTTCGTTGTAAAGACCTGTGTGTTCCCAATCCTAAACCGATATACGGAGCAACTTCATCAAGCCCCTTCAGAAAGTAACGGCCCACAACAAGCAGGGGCAACATGTTCAGGTATCGCACCTGCGTGCCTGTAACGGTAACGCCATTCCCTTCCCAGGTTTCATCATTCTTTTTTTCTTTAAACACCTCCCAGCCAATCATGCCTCCTATTGCAATATTATCATTTATAAATTTCATTCCTTCAAATGAAACACCACGAAAACTTGTGTTATTGATGTAATCACTTGTAGTCCCTGTGGGGAAAGAAACATCCCAGTTTACCGTAAACATAGATGATTGCGTAAATGCTGCGGCAGGAAGCAGAATAACGGCAACCAGAATTAAATACATTCTTTTTTTCATATCTGTGAAATAATTTATCATTTCTAATTAGTCCGTAAATACTGAGATTGGTCAAACATCTGATCGATTCCAGATGTGACCCTGGAATCAGAAGCGCTGTTTTGCGTCAATATCCCATTTAAAATACCTATCCAGGCATCAGGAGCCAAATCATCCGATCCTACAACCTGCTCACCGGCGTCAACGTAATGAACAACAAGAGTGCCTGCCGAATACGAATAGCTTCCAACGAGTGGCGGATACCAGCCTCCCCAGCCTGGTCCCCAACCCCAGCCGGAATACCCTGGATACCAGCCCCAGTAGCCTCCCCAGCCACCTCCCGGATATGTGAAAATCACAGTCTTTTTCTGAGCCAGCGCTTCAATGGCAATCACAATATCGGGTTCTGTAGATACTGGGTCTGATATTTCTGTATAACTTAAAGCATTCATATTTGACCTGACCTGCCCAACAATAATATCCATTTCTACCCTGGTAAGCTCCAGATCGATAAAATCCGGATCATCAGGATCTCCAATTTGAATAACGGTATCAGGCAATGCATAAGTATTAAACTTCGTAAAGTCTATTTCTTCATCGTACAAAGTAACTACTACATCAAATTCCTCAATAAACAGGCTTTCACTCGGGTAACAACCCGTCAGGCTTGCTAATGCAGCCAGAAAAGCCACCCTTCCACCAAACCATCTCATCTTCATAATTCTTTAATTAGTTTTCAAACGTTTATTTTTGTGTGTATTTTTAATACCCGATTCCTGAGCTTTTAGAAGCTGCAAATATAAAAAACAATCAAGACAATTGCACTGAACCGCAAGAAATTGTAAATATTTAAGGGATACAATTGTTAAGTCTTACCTCACAATAGGTTATCTATATTTTATGTTGGCTTTGCAATCTTTTAAAAAATATTATGCGTGTGTTTTCGATTGTTCTTAAAAGCCCATTATTAGTCAATAGGGGTATCCTGGAATTTATTCAGTTACAACTAATTGCAAACTGTCGATACAATCTTAACTTAGCATGATGCGCCTCATAAATCATCCGGTTCTTTGCAACTACTATGTTACCTACAGATGCAATGCAACATGTCACTTTTGTGATATCTGGGAAAAGCCATCTCCCTATGCTAATCCTGATACCGTAAGACAAAACCTGACGGAACTAAAGAAACTCGGCGTTAAGGTGATCGATTTTACAGGCGGTGAGCCCTTGCTTCACAGAGAAATTGACCTGCTGCTTCACGAAGCCAAAAAACTGGGATTCATTACAACACTTACTACTAATTGCCTTCTATATCCAAAATGGGCAGAGAGGATTGCCGGGCTTGTAGATATACTGCATTTCTCTCTCGACTATTATGATGCCGCCAAACACAACCGGTCAAGAGGTGTGGATTGCTACGATCATGTAATGCGTTCTATAGAAATTGCAGGGCGCCTGCATGAAAGGCCTGATATACTTTTTACTGCATTCGAAGAAAATATGGATGAAATACAGCCCGTTTATGAAAATATATGCAAACCCTGGAATCTGATCCTTTTATTAAACCCTGTTTTCGATTACAACCAGGTTGAAACCGGCCCGAAATTGTCACCTAAAACACTTGATTTGCTTTTAAAATGGGGGAAAAAGCCTGGTATCCATCTCGATGAAGCCTTTATACAGCTCAGAAAAGATGGAGGAAACCATATAGAAAATCCTGTTTGTAAAGCCGGTAGCTCTACAATCGTTATCGGTCCCGATAATCATTTAATTGTTCCATGCTATCATCTCGGAACTAAAGAATTTGCTATTAGCGACAACCTGTCAGAGCTATACAGGTCATCCGAAGTTCAGAAGATAGTGGAAATGGAAGGCAGGCTTCCTGAATGCGAAGGTTGTAGCATCAATTGTTATATGCAGCCTTCTTTTGCAGTTGAAATTAATAAATACTGGTTCAGATCACTACCCTCAACATTGAAATACACACTTAAAAAAGGTACATGGAAAAATCTCGTTTTCAGGTAAAATTCGTGGCTTTCTTCCTGCCTGATTTCATTATTAAAAAATCCTGTCCCTTTAAGCATTTAACCTTTTAATAAATATATTTGTAACCTTGAAAATAATCAGGTTTTAAACAACATAATTCTCTTATGGGAATAGTAGTAATTTCCTCCGTCATTGCTTTCACTGTAATTATACTGACACTTGTATTAATTCTTTTATATGCGCAATCTCGCCTGGTACAAACTGGAGATGTAAAAATCATAATAAACAATGATGATGAGCATCCGCTGATCATCTCTGCAGGCTCGACATTGCTGTCAACATTATCATCTCAAAAAATATTTCTTCCCTCTGCGTGCGGTGGAGGTGGAACTTGTGCCATGTGTAAATGCGTGATTGAATCGGGCGCCGGTGATGTGCTACCCACAGAAATCGGACACCTGAACCGAACCGAACAGCAAGGTCATGTCAGGCTTGCCTGCCAGGTAAAAGTAAAGGAGGACATGCATATTCTTATTTCGGAAGAAATATTCGGGATTAAGAAAATGGAATGTGAAGTGGTTTCGAACTACAACGTTTCTACTTTTATCAAAGAATTTGTTATGAAACTTCCTGATGGAGAAACACTGGATTTTCAATCAGGAGGATATGTACAAATAGATGTACCGGAAGTTGAGGTAGATTTTAAAGATATGGAAATAAAGCCTCATCGGGAGCTGGGGCACCCTGACGACGTTTTTAAAGCCGATTGGGATAATTTCGGGATGTGGAATTTGAAAATGAAGAATGATGAGCCCCTCTACAGAGCATACTCCATGGCCAATCATCCTGCTGAAGGCAACATTATAATGCTCGACATTCGTATTGCCACTCCTCCATGGGACCGGAAGGCCAATAAATTTATGGATGTAAATCCGGGAATCTGTACTTCATATATATTTTCAAGAAAACCCGGAGATAAGGTTACAATTTCCGGGCCTTACGGCGAATTTTTTATAAACACTACCGACAGAGAGATGGTATATGTTGGAGGAGGGGCCGGTATGGCACCCCTTAGATCACATATTTTCCACTTATTTCATACCGAAAAAACAGTGAGGAAAGTATCATATTGGTACGGTGGAAGGTCGCGGAAAGAACTTTTTTACATTGATCATTTCAGAAATATTGAAAAAGACTTCACCAATTTTCAGTTTAACATTGCACTTTCGGAGCCTCTTCCTGAAGACAACTGGACCATAAAATCCAGTTTGGAAGACAAGGAGCATGACGGCTATGTGGGTTTTATTCATCAGTCGTTGTATGATAAGTACCTAAAAGATCATACCGAACCAGAAGATATCGAATATTACCTATGTGGTCCGCCTTTGATGAATTCCGCCGTACTGAAAATGCTGGATGATCTTGGTGTTCCGAAAGAAAATATTCGGTTCGACGATTTTGGCGGCTAGTATTCTAAAAGAAATTGCAAAATGTAAGCAAAATCCGGTTTTTCTCCTTTTGCTATTCTTTTAACGGTTAACAATTCACAACATGGATCTCAAGCTATTCCTTTCGCCGGTATCTGAACAGTTATACTCTGGTGTCACATCCGTAAGTTCCTTTTATAAAAATATTAATGTAAACGATGAATCCATGCCGGATTATAAGGACCAGGATATAGCCCTTATCGGTATTCAGGATGATCGGGGTGCAAATCAGCCGAACGGATTTGCAACTGCTGCAGATACGATAAGGAAAAAACTTTATAAACTGAAAAGGGGATTCGGACGCTATCATATTCTGGACTTGGGCAATCTTGCAAACGGCATCAGCATTGACGAAACCTACAAGCGTATGAAGGAAGTGAGCGAGTTTCTCATATCAAAAAACGTACTCCCTTTATTTTTTGGCAGCAGCCATGATATGGATTATGGCCAGTATATGGCCTATGAGGGATTGAATAAATTAGTAAGTGTGCTGAATATTGATGCTTTTCTCGACATGGAAGAAAATACGAGCAACAACCGGATGCATATTCAACATATTTTGCTTCATGATCCGAACTTCCTTTTCAATTACAGTCACCTGGCATACCAGAGCTACCTGATAGAATCTAAAACCGTAGAAATGCTAGAAAAATTGTATTTCGAAACATATCGTGTAGGGCATCTACGGGCACATATTACCGAAATGGAACCGGTAATCCGGAATGCCGATATGATATCGTTTGATATTACAGCCATCAAGTCGTCCGACGCGCCCGGCAGTATGCGGCCCCAGCCATTTGGCCTGACCGGTGAGGAAGCCTGCCAGATATGCTGGTATGCCGGCATGAACGAAAAACTCAGCTCCATTGGCTTTTATGAATACGATCCAGACATGGACGATGCCTCCCAAAAAACTGCATCGGTGGTAGCAACTATGATCTGGTATTTCATCGAAGGATTTTATAATCAGAAAGATCACAAAGAATTCAAATTAAATGACTATATAAATTATGTGGTTTCTATGCCTTCAACGAATGAAACCATTAAATTTTTTAAAAGTATGTTGAGCGACAAGTGGTGGATGGAAGTGCCTTATCCTGAAGGAAATGAAAAATTTTCACGAAACTGCATCGTGCCCTGCAGCTACTCCGACTACGAAACTGCCATTAATGGTGAATTACCCGATCGGTACATTTCTACACATGCACGACTGATTTAAGAGCAAGTACGCTGAATTAACATTTCCTCATATGGCTAGGCTCATGCATTTCCCTAGCCAGCTCTACCGGTTCCTTATTATAATGTCACATTGCGGTGCAGGCTTTCTTCGAGGCTGATAATGGTTTCGGTTCGAACAATGCCATCTATTTTCTGGATTTTATCATGTAAAATATCTTTCAAATGACCGGTGTCTTTGCACAAAAGCTTTATGAACATGGAATAATTTCCTGTTGTATAGTGGAGCGAAACTATTTCCTTAATGTCCTTCAGTTTTATAAAAACCTCATCGTATAACGAGCTTTTTGATAGGTAAATTCCCAAGAAGGCCGTCAGGCCATAGCCCAGTTTGGCAAAGTCGAGAATCAAGGTACTACCATTAACAATTCCGGCTTCTTCCATTTTATTCATCCGTACATGTACAGTACCTCCCGATACATGCACTTTTCTGGCTACGTCGGTATAGGCTTTCTTGGCATCCCGGGTAAGGATGTTCAGAATGGCAAGATCAACGTTATCAATTTCATAATTTTTAACCATAATAAAGTAAAGGAATTGTCAATTATCTAACATAATAGCAATATAATTAAAAATTATGTATTTATTTCTTACTTTAGTTAAATTATTTGCAATATATGTACAGATATACTTACTTTGTATCAATCAATCGTTCTTTAAACAAGCAACAAAAGATATTACTATACTGTAGGGTGATGGAATGCGGAAGACATACCCTCCTGTCCCGGGGGTGAGGATAACGGATAAACCATTACGCTTTCAGCGTTAATGGCTAACTGCCTCGTGGAGGTTCGAACCCTCCCTCTACAGCATTTTATAAAGTTCATATGGTTTTATAATATGAAAATTAAATTTTCTAAAGAATTCTCTGAGTTCTCAATCTGGAATTAGAATTATACAAACCCGCTGATACTGAATTGGATCAGGGGGGTTTTTGTTTTGTTTTGGTTATCTTATTATTGAATGGATAAATCATTAAGGAGTCCTTTGCTCTTGATTTTTCACCATTTTTACAAAATTATTTTGCTAGGTACAGGTTCTGAATATTATTATTACGCCTCTGCAAATCAACAACAGCATTAGTCCTGTTGAATAATTCAAGCCTCATAGTGCCCATACCGGAATCTTTTTTAATTTCGTACCGTTAAGTATGGACATAAAATAATTATAATAATATGCGTAAAATCACAACCATCCTCTCGCTCTCCGCTGCATTTATAGCAGTTTCCTGTTCTGATTCTGAAAAGTTACTGGATGCCCAGCAGGTCATCGATAAATCAATTGAAGCATACGGGGGAAAACAGTTATATACATCGGACATTGAATTTGATTTCAGAGACAAACATTACAGGTCCTATACAAACTGGGGTGAAATGTCGTATGAAAGAATGTTTGAAGATGATAGTCTTGGAGATGTACATGATGTGCTCAACAACGACGGCTTTACAAGAACGGTAAATGGAATGATAGTGGAACTCGACGAGGAATGGAATGGGAAATATTCAAGGTCAGTCAACTCAGTAGTTTACTTTTTCAGGATTCCGTTCAACCTAAACGACGCTGCTGTAAACAAGGAATTGCTTCCAGATGCAACCCTCAGAGGAAAGGTATATTACAAAGTGCGCATATTATTTGACCAGGAAAGTGGAGGCGAAGACTACCAGGATTACTTCATTTACTGGATTCATAAAGAAACATTCATAATCGATTATTTTGCATACTCTTACTCTACCGACGAAGGTGGTAAGAGGTTCAGGGAAATGATAAATTTAAGGGATATAAACGGTCTCAAGGTGGTGGATTATATCAATTACAAGCCCAAAAATATAAATACTCCACTTGAAGAATTCGACATATATTTTGAACAGAGCGAAATGGAAGAATTGTCACGGATTGAAAATCGAAACATCGAAGTAAAATATCTTTAATATCTTCTCGGATTTGGCCATTTTTGAATCTAAATTCATTGACGATGGCAGAAAATAAGCTGGCTATATTTGCCTCTGGCAGTGGCACCAATGCAGAAGAGTTTTTCAGATATTTTAATCATCACCCATTTATAAAAATAGGTGCACTGCTTTCAAATAATCCGGAGGCATTCGCATTGAAAAGGGCGGATAATTATGGCATTCCGGTGAATGTCTTTTCAAAGAATTCGTTTTACAAATCGGATGAAACGTTAAAATATTTGCGGATTAAGGAGATAAGTCATATTGTGCTTGCCGGTTTTATGTGGCTGGTTCCTGAAAATATTATTTACGGATACAAGAACCGGATTTACAATATTCACCCGGCCCTGCTTCCGAAGTATGGAGGAAAAGGTATGTATGGTGACATTGTACACCGGGCCGTCATCGAAAACGGGGAATCGTACTCGGGCATTACCATTCACTATGTAAATAATAAATTTGACGAAGGCAAAATAATCTTTCAGGAGAAATGTCCTGTTTTGCATGATGATAAGCCGGAATCACTTGCCGTACGTATTCACCAACTGGAGTATGCGCATTACCCAAGAGTAATAGAGGAAGTAATCTCCGGTAAAATTCAATAGGATTCTTCACGTAACAAGTTATTGGAATCTGAATTTTTTCCTGATTTCCTGATACATTTGCAGTTTTTAAATAACCCATTCGCATGTCGCACATTTCTGTAAAGTCTGCACTCATCTCGGTATATCATAAGGAAAACCTCGAATCCCTGCTGAAGGTTCTTGCCAAAAATAATGTAACAATTTACTCCACCGGTGGTACACGGAAATTCATCGAAGAATCCGGACTGGAGGTAAAAACAGTAGAGGAGCTCACGGGCTACCCTTCCATTTTTGGAGGACGTGTAAAAACACTTCATCCAAAGGTAATGGGAGGGATTCTTTTCCGTAGAAATGACGCGAATGATGTGGCACAGGCCGGAGAGTATGATATTCCTTCCATTGATCTGGTTGTCGTTGACCTGTACCCCTTCAGTGACACGTTATCTTCAGGAGCCTCACATGAAGAAATCATAGAAAAAATTGATGTCGGTGGTATTTCTCTGATCCGGGCTGCAGCTAAAAATTACAACGATGTACTGATTGTCAGTTCCATGACCCAATATGATGAAGCGGTGAAAATCCTGCATGAGAATAATTGCGCTACCACCCTTGAACAAAGAAGAAAATTTGCCACATATGCCTTCAGTATATCTTCGCATTACGACACAGAAATATTCAACTACTTCAACACCGAAGCAAGGTTACTTCATTTCAAAAAAAGTATTTCAATTGCAACCACACTTCGTTATGGCGAAAACCCGCATCAGGAAGGTGTTTTTTATGGCGCCCTGGAAGAGATGTTCAACCAGATTCATGGCAAAGCGATATCTTACAATAATTTGGTAGATATCGACGCAGCCATAGCATTGATGGAAGAGTTTGCGGATGACACGGTTTTTGCCATATTGAAGCACACCAATGCCTGTGGTGTAGCCAATGGTAAAACGGTAAAAGAAGCATATTTGAAAGCATTTGAAGCAGATACCGTTTCGGCTTTCGGGGGTGTACTCATCACAAATTCGGAAGTAAACAAAGATGCGGCTTCGGAAATCAATAAGCTGTTTTTTGAGATTCTTGTCGCCCCCAGCTTTGATAATGACGCCCTTGAGATTCTGAAATCAAAGAAAAACAGGATCCTCCTCGAAAAGACTCAGAACATATCCGCCAGACTCCAATTTAAAAGTATTCTAAATGGAGTGATTCAGCAGGAGCGGGATTTAGAAACCGAGGGGCCGGAACAATTCAGCGAGGTTACAAGAAGAAAACCAACTGCTAAAGAAACTGCTACAATGGTGTTTGCCAACAAAATTGTAAAACATACAAAATCCAATGCCATTGTGGTGGCCCGTAATGGCCAGATGATTGCCAGTGGCGTTGGTCAAACCTCTCGCGTGGATGCCGTAAAACAAGCAATATCCAAAGCAAGGACATTTGGATTTGATGTGACCGGCGCCGTTATGGCATCCGATGCATTTTTCCCATTTGTTGACAGTGCAGAAATTGCATTTAATGAAGGTATACATGCCATCGTTCAACCCGGTGGGTCAGTTCGCGATCAGGATACGGTGAAATTTTGCGATGAACACAATATGACAATGATATTTACGGGAAAAAGGCATTTTAAACATTAAATTAAACTTTTACCTGGTTAGTAAATAGAAAGATATTTGTAAATTGAAGGCGCCGGTAACAGGCTTGCGTCTTGGATTGAATTAAGCGTAAATATATGGGATTATTTGACTTTTTTACAAGCGATATAGCGATCGATCTTGGTACCGCTAACACCCTGATCATACATAAAGATAAAATTGTGGTTGACGAACCATCTATCATTGCCATTGACAAAATTACCAATAAGGTGATAGCGATCGGGAGGGAAGCCCTGCAGATGCATGAAAAGACACATGAAAATATACAAACCATTAAACCACTGAAGGATGGTGTAATTGCTGATTTTCATGCAGCAGAGCACATGATCAGAGGTATGATTAAAATGATTGATGAAGGCAGAAGTCTTTTCCCGAAATCACACCGGATGCTGATTTGTATCCCCAGCGGTATCACCGAAGTGGAAAAGCGGGCGGTTCGCGACTCTGCTGAACACGCCGGTGCCAAAGAAGTATATATGATCCACGAGCCCATTGCAGCAGCCATTGGTATCGGTATCGATATTGAAAGGCCTGTGGGTTCGATGGTGATAGATATCGGAGGCGGCACAACCGAAATTGCTGTTATTGCTTTGTCAGGCATTGTGTGTGCACAATCCATCCGGGTTGCAGGAGACTCATTCAGCAGAGACATTCTTGATTATATGCGTCGCCAGCATAATCTTTTGATAGGCGAACGATCGGCTGAAAAAGTGAAAATCGAGGTAGGTTCGGCGCTTACTGAACTGGATGACGGGCCGGAAGATTATGAGATCCGGGGCCGCGACCTGATGACAGGTATCCCCAAAGTTATTAAGGTTTCCTACTCAGAAATTGCATTTGCACTGGACAAATCCGTATCCAAAATTGAAGAAGCGGTTTTAAAAAACCTGGAGATTTCTCCCCCGGAATTGTCAGCCGATATTTATGACAATGGCATCCATCTTGTAGGCGGTGGAGCCATGCTGAGAGGTTTGGATAAGCGACTTGCATTGAAAACAAAACTGCCTATACATGTAGTCGAAGATCCGTTGCGTGCCGTGGTAAGAGGTACAGGAGTTGCACTGAAAAACCTTGGTAATTATAAAGCTGTTCTGTTATCTTAAGTGGATTTATAAATGAATGCAACGGCTCCTTAATTTTTTATATCAGTACAGAAACTTTTTTATTTTCGCAATTCTTGAAGTTTTCAGCTTTTATCTGATCATTCAGAATAATCGTTATCAAAGTGCGGTTTTCTTCAACTCTTCAAATTTAATTGCCGCCAGCATCCTCAATGTAAGTCATAGTGTACGTGAATATTTTGGCCTGAAAGAAGACAATGCAATACTGGCAGAAGAAAATGCGCAATTGAGAAGGGTGCTTGAAAAATATAAACAGCTGCGTATCGAGGCACTTTCAGCCGATACCTCTGTTGATTTAGCTATACACCATTATTCTTTTATTACTGCCAAAGTAATCAACAACTCCGTTCAATGGAGAAACAATACCCTAACCGTGAATAAAGGCAGTCGCGATGGCGTAACACCCGGAATGGCCGTGGTCGGAAGCGGAGGAGTGGTAGGCAAAGTTAAATATGTAAACAGACGTTACGCAGTAATCACATCATTACTCCATACCGGATTTACAATTTCTTCGCGGATAAAAAACAAAGTTGAATTGTGTACTTCAGAGTGGAACGGGGAGGATCCGGAACACATAAACATTCGGTTTGTTCCAAGGCATCATTTGATCGAAGTGGGAGATACTATTCTTACTTCCGGCTATAATGCCATTTTCCCTCCTGATATCATAATTGGGGTTATCTCGGAACTAAACCTGGATGAAGACGCCACATTTTATGATATTCGGGCCAGACTTGTAAACGATTTTTCAAACCTCTCCTATGTTCATATAATTAAAAATGCGTTTAAAGCCGAAAAAGATTCGTTGGAACATCTCATTGTAAAACAGGAGCTATGAGTTACCGGATAATCCTTCAGCAAGTATTTGTATTTCTGCTTTTCACAGGGGTACAGGTTACACTACTCAAAAACCTGGTCTTGTTCGATACGGCTTTTTGCTTTGTCTATGTAGGATTCCTTCTGTTTCTACCTTTTGAAATTGGTCGCACTAGTTTGCTGTTGTTGGGCTTTCTTCTGGGGTTCGTGGTTGATGTTTTTTATGACAGCCTTGGCATACATGCTGCAGCAGGTGTTTTGATTGCTTTTATCAGACCTGCTTGGATCAATGTGCTTACTCCACAGGGCGGCTATGAAATAAATGCATCTCCCTTTATAAAGCAAACAGCTGTAACATGGTTTGTCAGCTATACTTTTGCACTCCTCTTTATCCATCATACGGTAATATTTTTTATTGAAGCAGGGGGTTTATCCATATTTTTCTTTACCTTAGTAAAGGTATTTTCTTCGACTATTTTCACATTTTTGGTCCTGGTATTAGTTCAGTTGCTGTTTTACAAAAAGTAGCACTATGTTTGATTCAAGGAAATATATATTACAGGCAATTTTTATTGTTACAGGATTCATTTACCTATCCAAGCTGTTTGCAATACAGGTGTTAAGCAGTAAATACAAACTTGCTGCTGAAAGCAACATTATCATGGAAGTCATAGAATATCCTTATAGGGGATTGATCTATGAAAGAAACGGGAAATACCTGGTTGTGAATGAACCTGAATTTGATCTTCTTGTTATTCCAAACAATGTACAGCCGATGGATACCTCCGTATTTTGCCGGTTAGTTGGAATTACAAAGAAAGAATTTGATGAGAAATTACTATCTGCAAAAAAATATAGTTATGTCAAATCTTCCGTGTTTCAAAAACAGATTCCATTGGAGGAATACGGAAAAATACAGGATTATCTGGTGGACTATCCGGGATTTGAAATCAGAGCACGTACCATTCGTTCATACCCTGATTCTCTTTTGTCACATTCGTTAGGCTACATTGCTGAAATAAACCGGCCTGAGCTGAAAAAAGATGAAGATAAATACTATCACCAGGGCGATTACATAGGCAAAAGCGGTCTCGAGCTTTACTATGAAGGGATCATGCGTGGCAAGCGAGGCAAAAAGTTTAAGATAAAAAATGTAAGCGGCGTTGAAAAGGGTGATTTTGAAAACGGGAAATATGACACATTGGCTGTTCCTGGTCTGGATTTATACACCACCATCGATGCCACGCTCCAGAAATATGCAGAAAATCTTCTGGAAGGTAAGGTAGGAAGTATTGTGGCCATCGAACCGCGTACAGGAGAAATTCTAGCAATGGTGAGCAGTCCATTTTATGACCCCAACATTTTGACAGGCCGGAATTTTGGAAATAATTTCGCCGAACTTCAGGCCGACACGCTTGTCCCTCTCTTTAACCGACCTATCATGGCCATGTATCCTCCCGGATCAATTTTTAAAGTTATACAGGCCCTTGTTGGTCTTGAACAGGGTGTAATTGACCCTGATGAACTAATCTATATTGATGGTACCCTTATCGGAGACCATGCTCCTCCGGGTTTGTACGATCTTCATGAAGCTATCAAACAAAGTTCAAACAATTATTTTTTTAAAGTCTTTCGTAAGATCATTAACCACAACGTTGATCCCAATACCTTCATCGACTCCCGCATCGGACTTGAAAATTGGCAAAAAATGTTAATGAAATTCGGGTTAGGAGCTCCTTTGAGAATTGACCTCCCGAACGAAAAAGGAGGACAAATACCTGGGGTGGCATACTACGATAAAATATACGGAGAAAGACGGTGGAAATTTTCCACTATTGCGTCCCTGAGCATCGGACAGGGTGAAATGCTGCTCAGTCCTCTGCAAATGGCCAATCTGGCAACTATCATTGCAAACCGTGGTTATTTTTATACGCCGCATCTTGTCAGAGGGATCGGAGGTGAATCAGGACCATTGGAAGCATTTACGGTAAGACATGACACAGGTATATCCACCGGATATTACGATATTATAATCAATGCTATGGAAGATGCGCTGAAGAACACAGCATGGCGTGCTGTAATACCGGATATTGCCATATGTGGTAAAACCGGAACCGCAGAAAATCCACACGGCGAAGATCATTCTGTATTTATGGCTTTTGCGCCTAAAGACGATCCAAAGATTGCCATATCGGTTTATGTTGAAAACGCCGGATGGGGCGGACGGGCAGCTGCTTCTACGGCAAGTCTGTTAATCGAAAAATATCTGAAAGGTGAAATAACCAGGCCCTGGCTTGAAGAGTTTGTCCTGAAAGGAGAGTTTATATATTGAGAAGAAATGTTGACATACTTAGTGAGATCGATTGGTTTACAGTTTTGCTGTTTTATTGCCTCGTGTTATTCGGATGGCTGAATATCTATGCAGCAGACTACGATGAAAATGTGGTTCAAAGCATATTCAGCCTGACAGTCAATTCGGGCAAACAACTTATATTCATCGGCTTCACTGTTATCATTGTCACTTTTATACTCGCGATTGATTTCAAATTTTACAACACATTTGCCTATGTGATTTACGGTGTCATAATGCTGATGCTGGTAGGGGTTATGCTGTTTGCACGAGAAATAAACGGGGCAAGATCGTGGATCCAGATCGGTCAATTCAGCCTTCAACCCTCGGAACTGGCTAAATTTGCAACTGCATTGGCACTGGCCAGGTATATGTCAGCTCAGGATTTCAAAATAAAAAAAGTGCGAAATCAGGTTGGCATTACATTTATAATCGGACTGCCGATGGCACTTATCGTTCTACAGGGCGATTTGGGAACCGCACTGGTGTTCAGCGCATTTATATTGGTACTGTTCAGGGAAGGAATGTCACCGGTACTGCTGATTGCAGGTATTAGTATGGCTGCCTTGTTTATCCTTACTTTGCTGATGAAGCAAACAACACTCTTCATCTCAATAGGAGTGATAGGGCTTGTGGTGATATTGGCATCAGAAAAAACATTCAAACGCATTGCAATTATTATTGCTGGCGTATTGCTGATCGCCGTCACCATTAAAGGTATTGACTACGCTTTTTATAAAATATTAAAACCACATCAGCAAAACAGAATCCTCGTTTTGCTGAATCCGAATATTGACCCACTCGGAGCAGGGTGGAATGTAACCCAGTCCAAAATTGCCATCGGATCAGGCGGCCTGAGCGGTAAGGGGTTTCTAAAAGGAACACAAACCAAGTTCGATTTTGTGCCTGAACAAAGCACCGATTTTATTTTTTGTACGATCGGTGAAGAACATGGTTGGATCGGAAGTCTGGTCCTGATTTCCCTATTTATTACGCTCTTGTTGAGAATAATTTACATTGCAGAGCGACAAAAACAACGGTTTACACGGATATTTGGCTATGCCGTTGCATCAATCCTGTTCCTTCATTTTACCATTAATATTGGCATGACCATTGGATTATTTCCTGTCATTGGTATTCCGCTTCCATTTTTCAGCTACGGCGGTTCCTCACTCGTTGCTTTTACTATCTTTCTTTTTATACTGCTCAAACTTGACGCCCACAGGGTGCAAATGCTGGCGCACTAATCGGATCTTTTTTGTTATGTTTAATTCTCACTATTAAATAAACAGAAATGTTACACGCGGTTCATTATGCATATTTTTTAGCCACAACTTCAATAAATTCTTTTACCTCGTTTAAGTCTTTGTTCCAGTTATTCTTCTTCAAGTAATTATTATTGATAAAATTCATGGCTTCAACCTGTGAATCACAATTGTCAAGAAAATCCACCACTGTATTGAAGTCGTCCACGCTGCCATCAAATAACTGATTGATAAACATGAATTTCTGGTTAATCGATAAGTGGCTTTTAATACTCTCTATTTTTTTATTTTTATGAATATCGGCAATTCCCGGACGTCGCTGTACTTTGGAAAACTGATCGTTCAGCGTTTTCAAGTCTTCATTTATTTCATACGTGCCTTTATGTGCCATTTCAGGTTCTTCCTGCATTACAATTTCCGTTTCTGCATTGTCAAATATCATTTCCATACGGAGTTTGCTAACCCTGGAAAACACTTCAATATATCCTTCAATATCTTCAGGCGATTGACTAATGTTTTCAAATACTTCATTGAGGTAGGCCAATGCATCGTTAGCCTTTACTTCGCCTAAATGTGCATTTTCAAGTTTTATGATAAAGGCTTCCAGTATGGCTTTGTTAATTTTAACATATTTTAAAAGTGTTTTCATATTAACCAGCTTAACGGGTGCATCAGCTTCGGTATGTACAACACCAAGGTAAAAGTGATACGGTGAAACAACAAGTAGCACTGTATCACAAACAGCCTCTATTAAAAAAGGAATAAAATCCACTTTATTCACACGGATATGTCGCGAAAGTGTATTCATAAAATCATGTAATGCATCCCTGACCTCACTGGATTCATAATCGAAATAAAGGCTTTTTAGCTTTGCTAATTCGCCCGTCCAGATACGAAGTATCCTGTATATGACAAAGAGATTGATCTGGTTCAGTTCACAAAGTTTCAGGATATCAACTCCCGATATATAATCCTTTTTTTCAAAATAGGATGAGGATACTTTATCCGCAAATTCTCTACTGTATTCCGTTAATGCTTCCCTGTTCAGCTTGCTCTCCATGCTATAAATTGTTTCTTTTGTAAAGTTAACAATAATGACTGCAATCAGTAATTCTGACTCGAAATCATAGACGCCTTCTTTATAGAATACAGGGAAGCAGACAGGTAAGGGAGATATCCTGGAAATACTATTTACATGTTTATTGAGCCACATTTCGAAAAAAGCTTAGCGCATAAGGCAGGATGGATTGAGGTGATTTGCGGATCCATGTTCTCAGGAAAAACTGAAGAATTGATACGCAGACTCAACAGATCCTTGATTGCCCGTCAACAGGTAGAGATATTTAAACCCAAAATGGATACCAGATACGGTGATAGGAACGTTGTATCACATGATGAAAATACAATACGGTCAACACCTGTTCAATATGCCACTGAAATACTTCTACTTTCTGGTAATTGCGATGTTGTAGGTATTGACGAAGCACAATTTTTTGACAATGATCTGATTGATGTGTGTACAAAATTGTCAAATGCAGGCAAAAGGGTGATTGTAGCAGGACTTGACATGGATTTTGAAGGAAAGCCATTCGGGCCCATGCCAAATCTACTTGCAATGGCCGAATTTGTAACAAAAGTCCATGCAATTTGTATGAAATGTGGTAATGTGGCTACCTACTCTTATAGGTTGACAAGCCAAAAAGACAAAGTAGTTTTTGGTGAAAGCGAAAAATACGAAGCCAGATGTAGAAATTGTTTTTTCGAAGATGACTAAAAAAATACTTTCTTATGCAATCGCGCTGGTCCTGATTCTGATAAATATAAACAGCATTGCTCAAACAAATATTCCTGTAGGAACCTGGCGAACTCACATATCTTTTCGGCAATCTTACGACATTGCAATAGCAACTGACCGGGTTTACAGCTCCTCGAAAAATGGAATTTTTTATGTTCTGAAAGAAGATAACAGTTTGAAAAAGCTAACAAAAATGGAAGGATTGAGTGATACGGATATTTCAGAAATTGCCTGGGATTCCCGGTCTCAGTCATTGCTATCAGGGTATAAAAACGGAAATATAGACATCATACGGGCCAATGCCATTATCAACTACCCCATTATCAAAAATTCGGACAAAAACGTTAAAACGATATTTGATTTTACTTTCTCGGGAAATTTGAGTTACGTAGCTACTGGATTCGGCGTGGTTGTTTTTGACCTTGAAAGGCTTGAAATCATCGAAGCTTACCAAAATCTGGGAGAAACAGGCGAAAACCTACAAATATTCGAGAGCGTTGTGTTCAACGATTCTCTTTTTCTGGCAACCGAAAAGGGAGTTATCGCGGGTCGGTTGGATCCAGCAGTAAATCTTCAGGACTTTAACAACTGGTTCCGGTTCGACAGCACTGCCGGCATCCCGCAATCTTCCATAACAAGCCTTACTGTATTTGACAATAAACTATACGCCGCCATTAGTGAAGACGGAATCTATACATATGGCAGTGGAATGTGGAACCGCCAAATTTACCTGCAAAATGAACCTTTTACCGATATTTCCGTCAGCAATAATCTGATGACCGTATCTACCAACACATCGGTATGGACAGTTGATGTGAACCAAAACCTTACCCAGGTAATCAGTGCATTGATCGTCTCGCCAGGCATTGCTCTGATTGACACGGATGGATCAATGTGGATTGCCGACGCTGAAAACAGCCTGGTTTCAAATTATTCAGGTGAATTTCAACGAATATCGCCGTCAGGACCATATTCCGACAGGTTTTTTACCTTATTTTATAATGAAGAAGATGAAAAAATGACTGCTGTACCCGGAGGGTACGACATTCAACGCAATCCAATTGGCGCTGATCTGGGATTTTACATCTTCGAAGACGGATTGTGGACAAATTTTTCTCCCACCGGTTACGACGTGGCAGGTGATATGGTTGATATTACATATAACACGGCACTGCATACCTATCTGCTTACCTCATTCGGAAATGGCATTACCTTTTGGGATGGAGAAAGCAATATCCGGTCGATAAACCTTACCGCTGATGAATATCCCTTCCCTGTTGATGAACTCTTAGCAGTATATACTGCCGGTGATGTTTCATGGCTGACTTGTTATGATGTGATCCCGGGTATCTATAAAGAGAAAAATTTCGTATGGGAGCCGGTAAGTCTTGATTTGCCAGGCGAAGATCATATCCTTCAGATAAAGGAGGATTTGTTTGCCAATATCTGGTTCCGTGTAGATCCTGTCAACGAAGGAGGATTACTTATTTATAATGAAACGGACGGACTAAAAAGACGCCTGACGGATGTCACCGACAATGGCGGCCTGCCCGAAAACAAAGTGTATGATATCGAAGTTGATTTGAATGGAAACGTCTGGATCGCAACGGGCAAGGGAGTGGCTTACTATCCGGGAGGAATCGATCTGTTCAGTGGTTCGGTAAATGCCATCCGCCCTATTTATGATGGCCGGTTTCTGCTGGGTGACGAAAAAGTGACGGTTATCAAAACAGATGGAGGAAACAGAAAATGGATAGGTACTGAAAAAGGCGTCTGGTTGTTCGACGAGTTCGGTGAAGAACTTATTTATTTCTTCAGCGCATCGGATGACCCACTTTTATCAGATGAAATAATTGATATTGAGATTAATGACAAAACCGGGGAGGTGTTTATTGCTACTTCAGGTGGGTTGTCTTCGTTCCGTGGCACAGCTACCAAAGCAGGTGACAGGCATGCTCCTGATATTAAAATTTTTCCCAATCCAGTGGGTAGAAATTTCAGCGGATTAGTCGCCATTGAGGGCCTGGCCCATGAATCAGAAATAAAAATAACCGATGTTGCCGGTAATCTTATCTGGCAAATGCATTCCAATGGAGGCACCGCTACCTGGAACCTGACTACCCTGTATGGAGGGCGACCGGGCACAGGGATCTATTTGATTTTCAGTTCAACATCAGATGGCACAGATACTTTTGTAGGTAAACTGGCAATAATCGACTAATTTTCAGTTATGCTCCAAAAAACAGGCGGCATTGTATTCCGGTATATCCGATTTAAGGAAACTTCGATAATTACCACAATTTTTACCCAATTCTACGGGATACAATCTTTTATTGTCAACGGGGTACGATCAAAAAAACCAAAATTCAGCATTGCCCTGTTTCAGCCTCTCACATTGTTGGAAATGGTGGTATATCACAAGGAAACATCAAACCTGCAACGTATTTCAGAAGTCAGATGTGCAAATCAGTATGGATCCATACCCTATAATTTCAAAAAATCCGGGATTGCGCTTTTTCTATCAGAGATGCTGTATAAAGTTATCCGCCATGAAAGCCATCCCGAAGAGGTATTTGAGTTTATAACTACTTCGCTGCTTTCGCTCGACAGCCTGGATGAGCAGTTTGAAAATTTTCATCTTCAGTTTCTTCTAAAACTCACCAGATACCTGGGATTTTATCCGCAGACCTCCACCGAACTGAAAAAACAACTACTTCATGTAGATACCAGCCTTGGAAAAGAAATTGATTTCCTTTTAAATAACGGATACAGCAACTATTTAAAAATAACCAATGAACAACGCAGGATGCTACTTGAAAATATCATTGATTATTACCGGATTCATATTGAGGGTATCGGGAAAATTCATTCTTATAAAATTCTTCATGAGGTTATCAGACATTGATTTATACATGCCTTACAAAATCGAAGTCAATCCACAAGAAAAATATGTTTCTATTCTTTTAGCCCCTGAGCAAGCAACTGCTTGAGACCGGGTACAAAAGGGCTGCAGGTTAAGCGTAAAGATGGCAAATGGATTCCCATCACTGTCCTTGCCGAGCAGATTGTAGTAAATGTGGGCGACATAACAACAGGCTCAGGTCAACCATTCACAGGGTAGTGAATCCTCCCAGAGAAAAAATGAACACTTCCAGGTATTCCATACCTTTTTTCATGCATCCCAGGTCTGATATGGATCTGAGTTGCCTTGAAAACTGTATTGACACCTCACATCCCAAAGCATATTCCGATATTATTGCCGGTGAATTTCTGATTGAACGACTTCGGGATATCGGCCTTCAGAATTAGGCCGTTTATTTTATTCTTCGTGTAAAATGATTGGGTGGAAGAGTCTGTAACTAGCTACCCGGTTAACACTAACAAATCCCTCGATCGCACCGCTTGCATACTATTAGATTGCGGCGGAAATGAGTCCATTTTTATGTAATTTTCGCTTTATTATCTATTGCTTATGGTTGACTTGGGACAATTAGAAGCTGAAATCAACTCCAATGTGTAAAGGTTATTTTCAACATTTAAAGCGTGAGGTACAGGTATGGAGGCTGATAAATCAATAGCTCGGATACATATCCAGATGCAAAAAGCAGATTAAAGGGACAGTTATGGAAATCTTCATATCATAACTACAGGGCATTGGCGAATTACCTTTATATGCTCTCTCATAGAGATGTGAACTAAATCGTAAATAATTAAATCATCGAGTGTAAATAATTTTAATTCGAATCTTGACAAGAATTATTCAAAGATGAAAACTCAAATTGACGGTAACCGAAGGGTTCGTTTAAGCATTCGGATTATTGAGGTCTTCATCTTGACATTTGTATTAGGCATTGAGTTATATCAGGTCATGTTTCCCGCTAAGCCCTTTTGGTTGGATTAGCGGTTCATTATTTACAATCTAAAATTTCGGGATCTTTCTCCAATTTTTGGCTCGTTTGAATACGATCAGAAATTTCCCCGGCTGCTTTTCAGCTTCTATTGGATTGTGGCAGATTTTCTTGACCACAGTTATTTTGCACTCCGGTCATTGTCATTTTTGGCAATGTTAGGAGCGTTAGCACTATACTTACAATACCGAAAACGAATGTTTGACCATCCCCTCGAAGGAGCCATTGGATTGCTGGTCATAATGTCTTATAAAACGGTTTCAGAATATTTTGTGCAATCAAAGCAGTACAGCTTTGAAATCTTGTTTGCTTTCGTTATGATATTTCAGCTGGTGCAGATTCCACGATTATTACAAGGGAAAACAACCGGACTATTACCAATTATTGTGCTAATAATTATTCCAATTGGAACCTTTTGTAGTTATACATATCCAATCCTCTTATTACCTTATTTAATTATTCTTCTGCTAAGATTTCGACAAAATAAAAGATGGTGGAAAGTTGGTTTGATTACCCTAATAGTTTCAATAACTTCCATCTTCGGAGCGTATATATTAGATATTCAATATGTACTATCGAATCAAAGTTTGCAAAATTACTGGCGGGAGAACATTTTTAATCTTACTGACTTCCAAACCGGTCTCCATAATATTTGGAAGCTATTGATGAGCACAGGATCTGGTTTGGTTTTGGAAATTATTTTTGGAATTCTTTCAGCATTAGCAATTATTTCCGCATTCAGGAAATGGAAACTTCGTGAACTTTTACATTATCCACTTACCAATCTGTGGAACAATTATTTCAATCTTCTCTTTATGGTAGTTATTGTCCTTTATTTAATGGGTAAACTGCCGCTCGCCAATCATCGTTTAAACGCTTTTCTTTTACCTATGTTAATGTGGTATATCATTCGGGGCTTACAGCTATTGATTCATTCCTCTCAAATCCGGATAAGAATCTATTGGGTCGTTTTCCTGTCATTGACACTTAGTATCTTGCTAACTTATTCAAGGGAATTCGACCGTCAAAGTGATCTTTTTGATAACAAGATTTATAACTCTATTGGCAACGGTATTGAGATGGCTTACAATAACAAAGTTCCTTTAGAGATCGTCAACTCACCGGCTTTAAGAGGACATCCGGAATTGGTTGTTCTGACACATCACAAATTCAAAAAAGAGTTCCCATTACAAATTATTGTCACCGAACCGGATAAACACGCATATTTAAATCAATTGTGTGACAGGGTAATTGCTCAGGATACAACAGTCAGATATATCAAATGCGATGAATAGCTATCAAACAAATTCAAGCAATTACTTTTGAAAGGAACTCAATGAAATTGTTTACATGGTATTTTGTCCCTTTCAAGAGATGAAAAATTTAATGACATTCCTATTTATCTTAACATCCAGAGCCTCGTAGAAGCCATCATTGCACGTTAACAAATAACGTTTCCAGCATCGTTTCAATTCGACATCAACCGTAAAACCAGGATAAAACACCTGCGGTATGAGATGAAATAGAAATACTGGCCATTGAATATTGGCAGCTGGAATATGAATCAGCAATCTTTGAACTGCACTAAGTTTAGAAGAAAGCCCCGTAGGATTTAGATTTCAACAAGCCCCCTTCCGGGTTTTTTTAAAGAAATTACATATTAGGACAACTAGTCATTTGTAACAAACGTAGCCGCTTTCAGCCTACCTGGCGTAGAAGGTTTGGCGAATCAAGACCTGACTTGGGAAGGCCACCTGCAGGGCCAGGTAGAATCTGCAAATACTACTCAAATTTCTATTCTATTTTCCTGCAGGTATTTGTAATCTTCTGTATATCAATATTTTATACAACAAAAAATATTTCTGGCAGGGAATTTGATATTTATTATTATGAACCAAAAATTTAAAAGTCATGAAAAAAATACTAACAATCGTTTTAGCGGCCTTGTTTCTGATAGCTGCCGTACCTCCCCTTCAGGCTGTGGATAAAAAATCCACAAAGAAGGCGAAAAAAGAGATGAAGCGAAAAGCATACAAATCTGCACGCAAAGAGGCAAGAAAATTCAGAAGGGGTGGATGGTATGTTGCCCCTGGTGCGCTCCCGATGGACAAGCAAATTGAGAAATCCTGGGAGCTTCAATTCCATGAAGATGAAGACGGCTATCCGCTTTACCTTGTTGCTACAGGCAATTCAGTAGCCGAATCACAATCAGCGGCCAAACTTCAGGCTATGGAACTGGCGAAACTTGAACTGGCAGGCGTAGTACAAACCAATATTATTGCCATTATTGAAAACAGTGTAGCCAATAATCAACTGAGCCGTGATGATGCCGCCTCGGTTACAAAAACAGTGGCTGCTTCGAAAAATATCATTGTTCAGGAAATTGGCAGGGTGGTTACGTTCTTTGAGATCTACCGCGAGGTAGGCAAGCGGAATATTGAATCTTCCGTTCGCATCGGGTACAACAGCCAGCTGGCTTATGATACAGCCAAAAAAGCCATCAAAGAACAGTTGGAAGACAGAACTGAAGAACTGCATAAAAAATTGGATAAAATACTCGACTTCTGATTTTAAAACAGAAAATCATGCGTGTCATAGCATCAATCTTTGCGATTATCAATTTTCTGGCGGTGGGCCTGCATTCGGCTCATAGCCAGAAGATTTACGCGGCAAAGGGATTTGCTAAAATCAGACTTGAAGAACACCTGAGTCGGGAAGAAACGCGCGATATGGCCAGTGAACAGGCAAAATACGATGCAATTGAAGCCATATTCGGAACCTATGTGTCCAAAGATGCATTTGTGGATGTAAAAGATGGCGCAGTGTCAGTTACGGTAAAAGGTGAATCTCAACTAAAAGGAGAATGGCTTAAAACCACGAAAGAAGAATTCAGGGAGGAGTCTCGAAGGATCAAAGACGAATATGGTACCCGAAACGAAATATGGATTATTTGTGAACTGGAAGGTAAGGTAAGGGAAATCACTTCTACGATTGTGTATGAATTTTTGACCCTCAATTGCCCCGACATGCGTTGCCGTACAACAGATTTCAATAACGGTGAATCCCTTTTCCTCCAATTTCGAACACCGATTGACGGCTACCTCAGCATATACCTGGTTAATGAACAGTATGCCTACCGGTTGCTTCCTTATCAGGAAATGCCGTCGACTTATCTTCATAATGTGCCTGTAGAAGCTGACCGCGAATACCTCTTTTTTGCCACAGGAATAGAGTATGACTATTTTGATGAATTTCCATATTATCTGGTTGATGAAATTTACCTGGATACAGAAAATACACAGGAGTTCTATAAACTGTACGTCCTGTTTTCTCTAAAACCTTTTGCCAAACCCATTCTCGAAAATGAAGTAGAGGTTGCAGGAGAATACATTACCCCCAAAACACTGAGAAGAAGGAATTTTGACGTTTGGGTCCAGGACAACCGTATTTTCAATACCGATTTTTTCTTTAAAACATTAAATTTGAGGGTCAGAAAATGAAACGAATTATACTATCTCTACTTCTGATATCTTCCATTTCTTTTGGCTATTCACAAATACCGGAAATTTTATTTCCAGCAAAAAAAGACGGATTATGGGGATTCATAAACACTAAAGGGCTCTGGATAATAAAGCCGTCCTATTTTAATGCACTCGAATTTACTGAAGGCATCGCTGCTGTGAGGAATTTTGGAAAATGGGGTTACATAAATGCGCATAACGAATGGGTTATACAGCCTCAATATGAACAAGCCACACCTTTCAGCGAAGAACTTGCAGCTGTAGTATTTCAAAACCACTGGGGTTTTATTGATCATAACGGCGAATTCGTTATCGACCCGGTTTACGAAAAAGCAAGCTCATTTTCAGAAGGGCTTGCAGTAGTGACACGTGGAGATCACTACCGGTTTATTGATCACACAAGTAAAATTATCACAGATGGCGCTTACACTCGCGCGTTTCCATTTACAGAAGGATTGGCACCGGTCAACTGGAATGATAATAAGGGGTTTATCAATACAACCGGACAGCTCGTGATCACGCACTCCTTTGCACATGCAAGTCCGTTTTCGGAGGGATTGGCACAGGTGTATGAAAATGGTAAATGGGGATTTATTGATCGTAGCGGAAACATTGTCATACCATTACAATTCATCAAAACCACTCAGTTCAGTGAAGGACTTGCATCGGCAATGCAAAGCGGAAAATGGGGATACCTTGATAAATCAGGAGCATGGAAAATAAAATCTCAATTTGATGTCGCCTATTCGTTTTATCTTGGATATGCAGTATCAGGCCTGAAAAGTAGGTTTGGAGTAATAAGCCCGGATGGCAACTGGATAGTCCATCCGGAATTTGAAATGATTGGCAAAGCAGGCAGATCAGTAAGTTTGAAAGACGAAATCGGAAACCATATCCGGAAAACTTTTTCCGTTTGGCAATTGAAAAAAGAATTTGAAAAGACGGATGATTATGCAATTCGGATGACCAGAGAATACCAGGAAATTGCTATGGATAGTATTGCTTTACTTATTTTGAAATCATATGGGAACCGGTTGATATCACTGTCAAGTGCAGAACTTGGCTATTATGATGCCGACCGGGAAAAATTTAACATTTATGTACCCGGTACGCTGCCTACAAGCCTTCAGGTACCCATTGATGAGGCATTGTGGTTTAAGGAAAACTGGTTCAATGCATCCATTACAGATACGCAATTTGCCATTTCAGGTGAGAAATTTGTGCTTACAGGTTATAGTGTGGTGATCGGGAGTAGCTTGTACAGATATGATCCCCGGAAGGGCGGCCCGGCAACATTGACGCAGGCAACGGTAACCTGGACAGATGAAATTGAAGTGCCTGAAATTGTATGGAGTGTAAGTAACCATAATCAAACGAAAGTAGCTGAAGTACATAAAGCGAAACCGGGAACCTCTGATGTGGATAAGGATATACCCGTAACCCGGACTACAAATAAAAACACTTTTGCATTAATCATCGGAAATGAAGATTACAGATCATTTCAGGGTGGATTGAATGACGAGATAAATGTTTCGTTTGCTGCCACTGATGCTGATATATTCAGTAAATACGTTCACAAAACCCTGGGTGTACCCAGGAAAAACATCACGCTGCTTACGAATGCAACGGCTGGACAGATAAAACAGGCGCTTGCCAAAATGAGCCATATTGCAAAAGCCTATGAGGGTGAAGCAGCGTTTATCTTCTACTATGCAGGGCATGGACTACCTGATAAAGTGACCAGAATACCGTATTTAATCCCTGTGGATGTAAATAGCTCCGATTTGTCATTTGCAATCAGCCTTGATGAGGCACTTGGGAAACTTACCGAGAATCCACATACACGGGTTACTGTATTCCTGGATGCCTGTTTTACCGGAGGGGGCCGAAATGAAAGTCTGGCATTGTCAAGAGGAGTTAAAATCAGGCCGAAATCACCATTTATTAAAGGCAATCTGGTTATGTTTTCTGCCTCCAGCGGCAATGAATCTGCATTTGCATTCAATGAAAAAGCACATGGTATGTTTACCTATTTCCTGCTTAAAAAACTGAAGGAATCTGAAGGGAAGGTTAGCTATAAAGAACTGTCGTATTATTTAAACATAGAAGTTCGCCGTAATTCTATTATTACAAACAACAAAGCCCAAACACCAGAGGTCACTGTGAGCCCGTCGTTGGAGAATAGCTGGGAAGACTTCAATTTACTCGGACATTACAAACCGGAGGTAGTAAGAAGTGACAGCAGGTAATACGCGGTTCATTTTTCAGGTCGCAGGGTCGCCTTACGACCTGATTGCCGGCTACATCTCCTATTTCACTGATAGAAAAGAAGCAAACCTGGTATGAACAGTCATGCCATGAATAATGATTACTCTTAATCCTTTAGTGATTTGCCAGTGTCTTCATCCACTTTATCCAATACCATCCCAGATTTATTATAATATATCCAGGAGCCCGTCTTTTTATCGTCTGCGTATTTGCCCGCCGATTCCTTTTTGCCGTTTTTGTAATAAAATATCCAGTACCCGGATTTCATTCCATTTTCAAACTGACCTTCTTCGGCAATTACGCCGTCTGAATAATAATATTTCCAGAGGCCATTCGGAATGCCACTACTGAATTCGCAGGAAATCTCAAGCTTACCCTCAGGGTAATAGTTCAGTTTTTTGCCATTCCCGTTTTTGAAATCACCTGGATCGAGGGTATCACCTTTAATTGTAATAACCGTACTTACATTCCAGAGCCGGCCTGCTTCCCAGTTTTCTTCCTGCATAAGCCGGCCCGTAGGATGAAATATGCCCCATAATCCATCCTCCTCTCCATTTATATACGACCCAACGGATTTTAACTGTCCGTTATCATAATATGTAATCCACTGGCCTGATTCCTCCCCATTCGCATATTTTCCTTCTTCTGCAAGTATTCCCTTTTGATGAAAATATTTCCATAATCCTTCTTTCTTACCAGCCTTGAACTCTCCTGTGGAGTAAAGCCCTCCTCTTATGAAATAGGTTGCCCATAAGCCCGATTTAAGTCCGTGTTTAAATCCACCTTCCACACTTTTTCTACCCGAACTAAAGTATTCAAAATATACGCTGTCTTCCAGACCGCCTTTGTAAAAAGTTATTTTCTTGACTCGTTTGTTATCGAAAAACTCCTCCCATTTGCCTTCTGCAAGGCCTTTTTCGTATATTTTTTTGGACAGAATCGTTCCAAACTCATTATACGTTTGCCAAACCCCAACGGGAACTCCCTTATCGTACTGCCTTACTTCGGTAACAATGCCAGACTTTGCAAAGTATGTCCAGGTGCTGTCGGTTTTGCCCTGCCAGTATTTTCCTGACACAGATACCTGGTTGCTCAGATAATACTCAATCCATTTACCGTGCTTTTTTCCTTGAAGCCAGTTCTCATCCTGCATCACCCTCCCAAAGAAGTTATAATATTTTACATTACCTTCTGCCAGGTCGTTAGCATATAATATTTCCGTTTCAATAGTCTGATTCGAATGATAGTACTTCCATACGCCTTCCTTTTTAGCATCACCGTATGTTCCCGATGACTTTAAGTTTCCATTATTATGATAGGTTTTACTTTTCCCGTTAAGAATATCATTCTTATATTCGAGCTCTGTCTGTATGCCTCCTTCCGGGAAATATGACTCCCAGATTCCTTCTTTTTTACCTTCCAGATATATTCCTTTTTGAATCAGTTTCTTATTTTTAGTATCATAATATTTCCATTCCCCCGTCCGGAGTTCGTATTCCATCATTCCTTCGGCATAGAGCAAACTGTCGTTTAAATACGCACGTATATTTTGCGCTTTTAATATCCTCCCGTGTAGGATCAATATGGTAATCAATAATATCCATTTTAATTCACGTGGGCTAAATAAATGATTATTCCCGTATTGATTTTTCGTGTTATAACCTACATGTATTTGCATACTTATCTGATTAATTTTTAGATCTATCCCGGATTTCCATACCGAACGGTATCAGGGCCAGCGAGGCCATTTTAATATGCTGCCTGGCAAACGGTAAACCGATAATTGTTATTCCAAACAGCAGTGCCAGCATCAAATGCGTCACTGCAAGTTCAATTCCAGCAAAAAGTACCCAGATAATATTCATAAGAATGTGAAGACATCCGCTTGCTCTTTCGGTTTGTATAGCTTCCTTGCCGAATGGGGCAATAGCCAGCACTGCCATTTTCATGGTTTGTATACCAAAAGGAATTCCAATTATGGTAATAAAAAGTATAAAACTTCCAACTATGTATAATATGACGATGATAAAACCCCCCAGCAAAAACCAAATCAGATTCCCGGCCGTATTCATTCTATTGTGATCAATGTTTTTGCAAGATACAATTGCAGTACATTATTTTTTGAGTTTGAGTTAAACGTAAAGGCAGTTCCATTTGTATTGGTTATTCCAAGTACAAAACGAACCCCTGCTTTACCATATGATTTGTTAAATCTGATACCTAAAATCCCACTTAAATCAAATTTATTTACGTTATCTCTGATATCGAACTTGTCGCCCCCGTCATACTGTACCGCACGTAGCAGGTAGGCCGGTTGTAGGCCTACTTCCAGCGCCATCTCCTCACTAAAATAGATGTTAAAAATAACAGGCAACGCCAGATAGGTATAATTCAGCTTCAGATTATTGATGTTGGTAGAACGGGCCCCCTGGAATGACAAAAGTAGCTCTGCCTGAATGCCCAGCTCCTGAAACATACGGTATTCTGAATAGAATCCCAAGTTATATCCCAGTCTTGCTGATGAGCCAGTCGCGTTTCCTCCTAGTGTAGAAATATTGAGCCCCCCCTTAAATCCAAAGGTGTGTTGAGATTGGGCCAGTAGTGAGCCTGAACAAATGACAATTGCAGAAAGGGACAATAATATTCTACACATAATCTTTCTCATCATATCAGTAAATGATTTATCTGAAAGTTAAAAAATATACGTGTAACCCTTATTTTCCTGCCTTGAAAACTTCCGTATCAGGATGGAATGCGTACCATGCAAACCAGAATGTAGTCATGTATGGCAGTTCTTCATCATTTTCGCCTAAAATCCAGGCAGATTTATATCCTTCCTCAAAATATACATTCAGTGTTTTACCATTAAATTTATCAACAAAGGGATATGATGACAGTTTCTTTAACTCTTCATACGGGTAAGCTTTGAATTTTCCGTCAACCTCGATGCCAATAATCATCTCCTTTTGGTGATACTCGTAATTCCGGTTGTTCACCGGAAAATATAACTGTTCGCTGTCATCATATCCCATATAAGGTGTTCTTGTATAATCGCGGTTAAATCCTGTTTTGGTAGAAAGTACTAATGTATTGGGATGCCTGCTTTTCCAATCCCCCCAGCTTGTATTGGATGTAGGTATTATTTCAAGTTTCATTCCTTTCATTGGACCGGTCACCGCTTCGGACATCAACTGCGACCACAACGATTCGGATTGCCTGTCATACAAAAGTACATCGCTATTATAAAGTAACCCAGATACCCCAAAAGTCCTGGATTTGCCGCCAATTTTGGCCAAGTAGGCAATACCTGAACCACACAACGGGCAATAGGTAATAACAACTGGAGTTTTAATGAATTTATCATTCACAATCTCGTGATAATTCATAATGGCTATCGGATATGCTCTGGCAATGCCATCCACCATTATGCCCAATACCCTTGAATCATCTGCATATCCGGCATTTTCCGCTTCAATAAACGTTGGTTTGTCGATGGAAGGGATGCCGTCTCTCGGAGGACCGCCTGATCTGATTTCGCTTATCGGAATGGAAGATCCTTTCAGGTTAAACCCGTTTAAAGTTTGCGTTTTACCTTGAATTGTAACTCCTAACATGAACAGGACAATAATTGAATGTACACAGAATTTCATTGCAACCAACTTTTGGATTAAAACTCATTACGCAATAATAAAGTTCGGAAGGATTAATTACTCTGTTCATTTTACCTGATTTAATTTATTGCCTGACTCGATGGTTGACGCCGGATCTTTCCATTCGAAGTAGTTTTTTGCAGCAAACTTACCACTATCAATCAGTGCGTGAATCTTAGCTTCAGGTAGCTTGAAGTCAGTGGTCTGTACATCTAATGTGTCAATAAAGATAGTACGGCCCCAGTCATTTTTGTGCAAGTGCTTCTTATTTGCCATTTCCATCATGAAGCTTATCAGGGCGCCTGAATATTCCTTGATATTTTTTATCTGCTCGGGAGGAGTTGCCCAGTTGCGTTTGGCATAGTCGATCACTTGTTTGGAATCGAGACGAAAACCCAGGGTTTCATGGTTAAATATGAAGCCTTCTTCTTCATTATAATCAAATTCTTCTCCGTTTTCTGGATTTACCATATATCGTTTATTATCAAACAGGTGTACCGGATAATTGAGTGAAACCCCACCGTCAACCATAATGTCGGTGTCAAATTTGAATGATTGAAAGTAAAGAGGAATTCCCATCGACATTCGTACCGCATCACGAATGGGCGTATCCGGATAATGATCAGTTTCATGTGAAAAAAGCTGTGATCTTTGCTTGCTTAAATTTGTAGCCACCATATACAGATGCCTGAATCCTTTTGTTCCTGTTTCAACTTTATCTGCAAGTTCGTTAAAAGTAAAATCAGATTTCCCTGTTTTATTTTTGATAAGGTCGCCAATAAATTCATAAAACGTTACGCCTCTGTTCCACCCATACTTATTGATAAGTCGCCAGATATTTGCGCCAAACCAACTATTGTCAGCAAAAGAACTGAAATCGGTTTTAATAATGATATCTGACACTTCCTGATGCGTGTAACCGATCGCAAGTAACGTTGCGTTGATGGCTCCAGCAGAAGTGCCGGCAACGCGAATAATGCCATTAAGAATTCCTTTATCATCCAGCACAGCAAGTGCACCTCCATAGGCTATACCTTTTACGCCACCTCCTTCAAATATTAAATTTTTGTATTCCAAAACCATTTTTTGATAATTAATAATTGCTTGACTTGATTAATTCTGCAATCGCAAACTTGGCATACATCGAATCCTGCTGAGTATACTCGTGATTTACTTCAACCACTGCCAAGAAATATAAGCGCTTCTCCAACTCAATAATTTCAAATCTTTTCCGGTAGATGCTTCCGGCCCAAATAATACTGTCATTCTTATCAAGCAAATCATACCGTGAATAATCTCCGGAATATTTTTTTGTAGCAATTTTCAGCGGGATCGGATCAAAATCGAAAACCGAAGAAAATGGAGGTAAACGTGGGCTGACAATGTACTTATCTGACTTTTTGATCTCAGTAAATAATCCTGCATTATGCAACGTGATATTTTCCAATACTCCATGCTGAAATGGTTTTGGGCCCGATGTAGTTACTTCAAACTTTCCGTCTTGCCTTCTTTTAAGTAACAAAGGCAGATTCATCCATGGATTTATTTCAGGTATTTTAATGGTTTGGCCGGTTCCATTGACCACAAAATCGACTGGTTCTCCAAGCGCGTCAAGTGCAATCCATTTTGAGGAAGGAGGCTCAAAAGTTACTTCAGAAACAACATCATCTTTTTTCTGGTCATACAGTTGCTGATTAATAAACACATGCAGAACCAATCAAAACAGCCACTGTTCCGGTAAACTTCATCGCACCTATTTGCATAGAATTGCCCGAGGTGCCACCCAGGAACCGGTAAACAAGTGAAGAAATACCTGTTCCAAGAAAGATTGCAACCAATATTGGTTTTGCATCAAAATAATAAAGCATGATACTTCCCAGAAACCCTAGTAGTAAGGCAGTGAGTATGACCATATTTTCAAAACTGGAATGATTTTCTCTTTGATCAGGCATGAAAAAACACGTTGGATTTTGAAACTACATCAAAATACGAAAATTAATGTTATGTTCTAAAATCCGGAACTGAAATAACTGCGAAGCAAATGATCATCTGTCATAATAATTCGGACATCATGAAACTATTCTTAATATAGATTCGTTAATATATCAGAAGCAATTTGCTTCTTCATAAGGTTAAGGTTAGGTTAGCAGGTGCTCTGAAAACAGAGCACCTCTTTTTTTTACTAACTCAGCTTTTTATTAATTCAGGAATTATTTATCAACTCAGCAATCTTTCAATTCACAATCTTCATCCTTATATTCCAGTTCCAGTGTTAGATGTTGTACGTTTGATACCTGTGTAATTTTTCTGATTTGCTTTTTCAAATCAATCTGTTCCGGTTTGCTTAAATCGTCTATTAATTTTACATGGATGGTAAGTATATGCGTTTCTCCGTCGAGGCTCCATATGTGCAGGTCATGAATCGACTCTACTTTATTGAGGCTATTTATCTCTTTTTCAAGCAAATCAGAATCAATATCTGCAGGTATTCCCTGCATAAAAATTCCAGATACATTAAGTATATTCCGTACCACCTGGTAAAGTATAAACAGGGTAAAGCCAACAGACAGCAGCGGATCAAGAACCGGAATATATGTAAAATGCATTATCACAGCCCCGATCAAAACGGCAATCCACCCAAATATATCTTCCCACAAATGCCAGAAAATAATTTTCTCATTTAATGAGCTCCCCCGTTGCAAACGCCAAGCAGCTATACCATTAAATAAAACACCGAGTACGGCAAGAACAATCATTCCTCCTGTATCGGGGTTCTGCGGATTGAAAAGGCGCGGTACGGCCTGGAAGAGAATGACTACAGATCCGGATATTAAGATCAAGCCGTTGATAAACGCTGCTAATAGGCTGAAACGCTTGTATCCATATGAAAAGGTTGCATCCCTTTTCTTTCCGGCTATCTTTTCGAGATACCAGGCAAGACCCAACGATACACTGTCGCCCAAATCGTGCAGTGCGTCGGCCAAAATGGCCACACTGTTAGTAAACAACCCTCCTGCCAGTTCAATTATACTGAAAGTGATATTGAGCCAGAAAGCTGTTTTCAGGTTTGTGCTCCTGTGGTGATGATGTGCGTGACGATCTCCCAATTGCCCATGATTTTACAATGTAAAATTACCAATTGAACAAGGTTTTAAAAAGAAATGCACGAATCATTAAAAAACAACCTACATTTTTCAGAACTTTATTGATGAATTGCAATGATTTTTTAAATTTATTAACGAATACTATACGACTGACTGGTAAAATAACCCTCATGCAGCTTGAGCACATAACCTTGGCAACTTGAAAAAGAAACTTGTGGATGACGGTGTTTAACGAAGTAAAATATGCCATTTCTGCTGAAATTTTCAAAAAGGAAAATCCAAGAGCTATAGAATGGAAATAAAATTTATAAATATGAAATCTACTGATTGTGTACATGCCGGTAAAATTTTCGATACATCAACAAAAGGGATGGTAACGCCGATTTATCCCAGCACTGCTTTCGATTATATTGATACCGACATTCTCGCCTATCCAAGATATTTCAACACACCCAATCAAAAGGCAGTAGTTGAAAAACTTTGTGCTCTTGAACATGGTGGGGACGGCCTGGTAACCAGTTCCGGTATGTCTGCCATCACAACGGTACTATTTGCTTTACTGCAAAAGGGCGACCATGCTGTTTTCGAGAAAAACCTGTACGGGGGCACGTACCATGCCGTTGTCAATGAAATGGAACGTTACGGAATTAACTATTCCTTTTCTGACGCTTCAGAAGATTCAATCCGGTCGGCAATTAAAGACAACACTAAACTCATATATTTCGAAACTCCATCGAATCCGCTAATAAACATAACGGATATCAGGATGGTAGCCCGGGTGGCAAATGAAAGAGGCATAGTAACTGTGATCGATAACACGTTTGCTTCGCCTATTAACCAGAATCCACTAGATATGGGTATAGATGTAGTTATTCATTCGGGTACCAAATACCTCGGCGGCCACAGCGACCTCATTTGCGGAGCAATAATTTCGAACAAAGCGCTCGTAGAAAAATTCTGGAACACGGCTATCCACTTCGGAGGAAGCATCAATGCCCATACATGCTATTTGCTGGAAAGGAGCCTGAAAACCCTGGCCATCAGGGTAGAAAAACAAACTCAAAATGCTATGGAACTGTCTGACTACCTTGTAAAAAATTCGCTGATCAAGTGTGTAAACTATCCGGGGTTAACATCACACAGCGGACATGAAATTGCAAAAAATCAAATGAAAGGGTACGGTGGTATGTTGTCGTTTGAGGTTGATCTGCAGGCAGACGAAACGGACCGGTTTTTAAAAAATTTGAAAGTCATTCATTCCGCCATGAGCCTTGGCGGAGTGGAAACTATAATATCATCGCCTGCCAGAACATCGCATGCCAAAATGACTGCACATCAAAGAAATGAAGTTGGGATCAGTGATCAATTGTTGCGGTTATCAGTAGGGATAGAAGATGCGGAAGATTTAAAGAAAGATATCAAACAGGCACTGGGAGCAGCCATACAATCCGCATGAAATTCATTCATACACGAACTCCCCTTCCGGACTTTTGATAGTCACACGGGATATATCCGATCTTTCTACATAGCCGATCACTTTGGCATCAACATTAAATGCATTTGAAATCTCGATTATATCATCGGCTATCTCTTCCGAAATGTATAGTTCCATCCGGTGTCCCATATTAAATACTTTGTACATTTCACGCCAGGCCGTACCACTTTCTTCATGTATTATTTTAAAGAGCGGTGGGACATCAAATAAGTTGTTTTTGATTACATGAAGGTTCTCGATAAAATGCAACACCTTGGTTTGTGCCCCTCCACTGCAATGAATCATGCCATTGATTTCCTCCCGGTAGGACTTCAGTATCTCCACAATCACCGGCGCATAGGTTCGAGTCGGGGAGAGTACAAGTTTACCCATATTCAATGAAGAGTCCTTCACAGAGTCTGTAACCAAATATGAACCTGAGTAAACTAATTCTCCAGGTATAGCGGAGTCGAAGGATTCGGGGTATTTTTGTGCATACGTTTTGCTGAACAGATCGTGCCGTGCCGAAGTCAGCCCATTACTGCCAATGCCTCCGTTGTATTCTGTTTCGTAGCTCGCCTGACCGAATGAAGCCAGGCCAACGATCACATCACCAGGCATGATTCGGTTTTCAATTACTTTATCTAATCGTAACCTGGCAGTTACTGTACTGTCTACTACTATCGTTCTTACCAGGTCACCCAGATCAGCCGTTTCACCTCCGGTACTTGACACGTTTATGCCGTGGTTACGGAGCATCTCTAGTATATCTTCGGTGCCATTAATGATCGAAGCAATCACTTCTCCGGGTATCAGTGCCTTGTTGCGTCCGATGATAGAAGAAAGAATGATATTATCGATAGTCCCAACACAAAGAAGATCATCGATGTTCATGATCACAGCATCCTGTGCGATGCCTTTCCACACACTCAGATCACCTGTTTCTTTCCAGTAGATGTAAGCCAGCGATGACTTGGTACCAGCGCCGTCAGAATGCATAATATTGCAATAGTCAGGATCGTTTCCAAGGTAGTCTTCGGTGATTTTGCAGAAAGCATTCGGGTATAATCCCTTGTCGATATTGCTAATGGCGTTGTGTACGTCTTCTTTGGAAGCAGAAACGCCACGCTGCAAATATCTGTCGCTCATAAGGAGTGATAGTTAAGGGGCAAAAATACAACAACCTTTCTAACAAATATATGATCATGCAAGCCGCTTTTGGTATTTTCAGCTAAAAAACAACTTTCAAACTTCGTTTGATAACTTGCCGTACAACAAACGCAGGCATTAATCTTACCTGATTATCTGTTATTATTCCCTTTTTTCTTCAACGTTCCTTTCTTGTCTTCAAAGAATTTATCTTCGTCAAACTCTACATCGTTGTCAGGGTTGTTTTGAAGCCTGGTCTTATTTCTACTGACTACTTTAAATTCTGTACGTCTGTTTTTTGCTCTACCCTCCGGATTGTCCGTTCCGTCAGGGTTAGTGTTTCGGGCAATATGCCTCGATTCACCGTACCCTTTCGCAGTGATGCGGTTTCTGTCAACGCCAGTACTAACGATATAACTGACTGCCGATTCTGCCCTGCGCTGAGAAAGACGTATGTTGTAAGATTCTGTATCCACGCTATCGGTGTGTGAACTGAGTTCGATCACAATATCCGGATTGTCATACATGATGTCGACCAGTTTATCAAGCTCTACGCCAGCTTCGGGTGTGATATCCCACCTGGCAAAGTCATAATAGATATTTTCCATTACGATCGATTTATCAATTACAATCCGGTCAAGTACAAGTGTGGTATCAAACGTGACATTGTTAACAAGTTGAGTTAGTTCTTCCTGTGGAACGGATTTTCCTACGGTCGTGAATTGGAGGCGGGTAACGAAATAATTCTCTGCATCTCCACCTTGTTTTTCACCGAACAATGTATAACGTTCCTGTTCATACACTCTGAAATTAAATTTGCCGTCCCGGTCCGTAACCACTTCGTCCAGTATCTCATCCTTAAAATCAAGTAATTGCACCTTCACATTGGCCAGGATCACTTCATTTTCATTTTCATCGTGCGTTTTGGTTATCCCGGCCAGGTAATAATTTACAGTTTTCAGGTTCGGGTCGTTATTAAGAAACGTATATATATCATCATTCCCTTTAGATTCAGGTCTGTTCGAAGCAAAAAATCCCCGGTCTGGTTTATAAAGAAAGAAGGCAAAATCATCATAGCTGGAATTCATCGGCTTTCCCAGGTTTTCAACGATTATTCTTCCGCTTTTCCGTTTGGCAACTAAAATGTCCAGTCCTCCAAACCCCGGTTGGCCTGAAGATGAAAAATACAAGCTTGCATCGTCTGCTATATAGGGAAACATTTCATCACCAGCTGTATTTATTTCAGGGCCCAGATTTTTTGGTTTAGTATATCTGCCTCTCCGGTCAATCCGGGAAGAATACAGGTCAATCCCGCCTTCGCCCCCGGCCCGGTTCGAAGCAAAGTACAATGTCCGCCCATCGGTACTGAATGCCGGTGTTGAATCCCAGGTTTCCGGATCATTGATGCTAAGCATTCTCGGTTCGGACCATTTTCTGTTTCTGAACCGGCTGATATATAAATCCACATCCTGTGTCCCTCGCCTTTTGCCGCTGTTGCCACGTGCAAACACCATTGTCTTTCCATCCGGTGAAAAGGCAAGGGTACCTTCATTTACATTGTAAAAATTAATTTCATCCCCAAGCCGCTGAATGGTAGTGGCATCCACATTGGCCCCGC
>JACZXH010000033.1 GCA_022571715.1 Bacteroidota bacterium
TGACTGATCAAAAATATCATAAGTGAGAAACAGCAAATAATGACCTTTTTCATGATGTTAACGATTTAATACAAAAAATCCGGATTCAGCTGTAGTACCATCATTCCGATCTATCCAATAATAATACGTACCTGACGGCAAATTTCCAAATCCATTTACATTTGCTTCACCAATAAATGCCTTTTCTGCATTATCGTAACCCCTGATTTCAAATACCTTTTGGCCATTCCGGTTGTAAATAATGACAATGTTTTCAGGATATAAGGTGATATTTTCAATTTTCAGAAAATCGTGGCGGTTATCACCGTTAGGTGAAACTGCGTAAAATATTTAAAGGTGGTCTTGGTTCTGTAATTGATGCATCAATTCCTACTACAAAAATATTCCCCGTACCTCGCAGAATACTTGTTACGGATCCCTGAAACAAATCGCCCGTCACCTCGCTTTGTCCAAGTGAATGGAAGGCCGATTGCAGGGTGCGCGCTTCAGCAACAACCACCTGGTTTACACTTTCGTTGAATATTTCATTAACTATGGGCAGCACCACAGGCGACCCTAAAAATATACCGCTTACAAGCTCCATCTCCCAATACCACCTCGTAGAAACTTTGTCGAGAAACCCCACCGTGGCGATATTGGTATTAGTTTCAATTACCATTACCCCTATTTCAGGGTTATCGCCCTCCACATTGATGAACTGAAATGGCAGATACGCGCTTTCAGTCCCTACCGGGTATTGTTTTTCCCCTGTACCCATATGAATCACTTGACCGATGATGTATGAATCCTCTGAGCCCCCAAGTATCACGCCCTCTTCATCCATAATGATCCGGGCGCCGTTGGCTGACCGGAGAATGCCATCGTCAAGAACAAGTTCGTTTACCACTACGATGTCCTCTTCAAAAATCTTGTCTCCGCCCCCAGCAATGGTCAGCTTAGTGAGCGATTGTTGGTTGTGATTGATCACCTGCGGCAGTGGGCTACTCATCACAATGTCGCCTGTACCGGCATTGTAGGTTCCATTATTTTGCCAAGTGCCGGTCACGACAATGGTTCCGTTGTTTGTTATTTCGCCGTTATTGACCACACTGTCGCCCAGTATCAGGATTGTATTTGGCAGTATGGTGATCAAAGCACCGTTGTTTATAAAACTTTGGGAATTAACATTTATGAAAACGAAAGTAAGAATGATTGTTAGTATGACGAATGTCAATTTCATAATTAAAACAATTTAATCATTAAGACAATCTCAAGAAACGATTATTTCAATCCTCCAGATGAAGAGATTCCAGCTGCTTCTCTCGTCAACTCATCTAAATATTTCTCAAGTCTGGAAATCCTTAAATCATAAGATTCTTTTTCAGTCCTTAAACTCTTAATTTCTTCCTGTTGCTCCTGAATCGCCCTTATTAAGACGGGTACAAGTTCAGAATAACCAATACTCAACATGCCCTCCATTTCATCTCCGTTAACCACTTCGGGAATTACTTTAAGAACATCCTGGGCAATTAAACCAAGGTTATATGAGTCCGAATCAGACGATTTCAGCATGTACTTGACAGGATCCAAACGCATCAATTCTTCCAATCTATATTCCAGCTTTGTGATATCTTTTTTCAACCTGATATCTGATACAATTTGTAGCGAGTTGTTGGAGAATATTCGTCTCCAACCAAATGAAGCGGTGCCAAGATCTCTTGAATTATCGAGTATTGGTATAATGTGTGAATTGGTCAAAAGTTGATTGCCCGCTCCACCATCTTCAAAGTACTCAAAATCCCCAATATACAACCTGTCCCCTGGGCCTGATCCTACCTGGAACGTTGTCAACCTGGGAACCAGAAATCCCTGATCATTATTTGTAGAAACCAATTCCAAAACAGAATTTTCATTCGGATTCCCTGTTCCAATTCCTACTGAATTTTGAGCAAAGCCAGCTCTTCCGACAAAAACAAACAGGAAAATTGTTACCATTAGTTTAAATAATCTCATGATAGTACGGATTTGTAGTTGTGATAATCTTCATAATTTGAAAAAATATTAGATAATTTGTAAATATTCGTTCATGGATTTTTCACAATTCAGCTTATCTTATTGCTACTTACTGACATTGAATTGACAACATGAGAATGGATGATTCCGGATAAATTATTTCAGAAGAGTAATACTTTCGTAACTCATGTGCAGTGTTAAATGGACTATAGGAAATGTAAATCATGGGAAAGGATTACATTTCTAAATTCTGGCCGGATTTAGAAAGGCGCAGGACCTGTGTCGTCCGGCAAATCATTACCTGCCGACTTTTTGCCCGAAGTCGAAGTTGAACTCCCCTCATCATCACCATTAGCCTTGCTTTGAAAAGTCAGCCGGCTTGCCAAGTTTTCTCTACTGCTGAACGAAAAGTCTGCATCGGTAAATTTGGTAAATTTGCTGATAAATTTAAGCTGAATGGTTTCTAGCGATCCGTTCCGGTGCTTGGCAATTATAACTTCAGCAGTACCAGTGGTAGGCATACCTTGTTCATCCTCCGTAATGTTATAATATTCGGGCCGGTACAAAAACATAACAAGGTCGGCATCCTGCTCAATCGATCCCGATTCACGCAAATCCGAAAGATGCGGCCTTTTATCACCACCCCTTGTTTCAACAGCACGGCTTAACTGACTAATAGCGACAACCGGTACATTCAACTCTTTAGCCAGGCCTTTAAGTGAACGTGAAATATGTGCAATTTCCTGTTCCCGGTTACCGCCACCGGTTTTTTCTCCGCTCATCAACTGAAGATAGTCAATGATAATGAGTTCGACATTATTTTGTGATACAAGGCGCCGGCTTTTTGCACGTAATTCGAGAATAGTGAGCGCAGGCGTATCATCGATAAATATTGGAGCGTCCGCAAGATTAGAAGTTTTGTGTACCAACTGCTCCCATTCGTAGTCTGCCAGATCTCCTTTTTTGATCTTCTCATTTTCAAGTTCCGCCTCTGCAGATATTAGTCTGTTTACAAGTTGGAGCGAAGACATTTCGAGTGAAAATATAGCCACTGGGCGGTTAAAATCAACCGCCGCATTTCGCATTGCAGAAACAATAAATGCAGTTTTACCCATGCCCGGGCGTGCGGCAATGATCACAAGATCTGATTTTTGCCATCCCGAAGTTACCCGGTCCAATGCTGAAAAACCACTGGGAACGCCCGTAAGTCCATCCTTATGAGTCTTTCTTATTTCAAGTTCCTTTCTGGCTTCTATCATGAGGGTGCGCATGGAGGAATAATTTTTCCGTATATGCGATTCAGATACATCAAACAATGCTTGCTCTGTTTTATCAAGGAGCTCAAATACATCAGTTGTATCTTCATAGGCTAATTTCTGAATGTCTCCCGAAATAGCAATTAGTTCTCTTTTTATGGATTGCTCTGCAATAATACGGGCATGATATTCGATATTGGCAGCCGAATTTACTTTTGAGGTGAGTTCAGTAATATAGTAAGCGCCACCCACAAATTCGAGCTTGCCAACTTTACGAAGATGATTTGTAACTGTCAGCAGATCAACCGGTTCCGCATTGTTAAAAAGATCAACAATGGCCTGAAATATCTCAGCATGCGATTCTTTATAAAAACTTTCTGGTTTTAATACTTCAATCACATTGGTAAGGGCTTCTTTTTCAAGCATTAATGCCCCCAATACCGCTTCTTCAAGATCGACCGCCTGGGGTGGTACCTTGCCCAGTTCTCCTGATTCGGTTTTTATGAAACTTCCGGATTTATAACCAACTCTTAATGATGACCGTTTTTTGTTTTGCTCCATTAAAAAATATCGACTTGGATTATAAATAAAAAATCTCGCGAGATCAAACCTAATAAAATTGTCCGAATAACTTAGAAAAATCTGGCATGTATTTATAAACCATTTTTCCCCAGTGGTTTTTATCTTTAATCACAATAATTTAAACATTAATTCACAAACTATCCACATATATATTCACAATTTTAACTTTGTATGCCCGCATTTGAGGCTGCGAGATTTTATCGTATTTTTAACCAATTTTCTAAGATGAATAACACAAATCTGAATATACATTTTATTGCTATCGGTGGTAGTCTCATGCACAGCCTGGCTATTGCCCTGAAGCATGCTGGGTATAACATTTCAGGGAGTGACGACCAGATTTATGATCCATCAAAATCAAACCTTATAAAGCACGGAATATTGTCTGCGAATGAAGGATGGAATACCGGAAAGATACATGACGGACTCGACGCGGTTATCCTCGGTATGCATGCAAGAAAAGATAATTCTGAATTGCAAAAGGCATTGAAACTAGGTTTAAAAATTTATTCTGCTCCTGAATATATCTATGATCAGTCGCAGGACAAACAACGGATTGTGATCGGTGGAAGCCATGGTAAATCCACAATCACCGCAATTATTATGCATGTTCTTAAATATTTTGGACGTGAATTTGATTTTGCATTAGGTGCCCAGGTCGAAGGTTTTGAGAACATGGTGAAGATCACTGATGCGCCGATAATCATAATCGAAGGAGATGAATACCTTTCTTCTCCCCTGGACGACACTCCCAAATTTCTGAATTACAAACATCATATCGGCCTTATCAGCGGTATATCCTGGGATCATATAAACGTATTTCCGTCAGAAGAAGAATATGTAAAACAGTTTGAATTGTTTGCTGATAGTACGCCCAAAGGCGGAACGCTGGTTTATTGTGAAGAAGATCCAATGGCCTCAGTAATAGGGCTGAAAGACAGGCCAGATGTGCACCTGTTTGATTACAAAACCCATCCATTCGTGATTGAAGATGGTATTACCTACCTGCTTGATGGTGAGGAACGGATACCCATTAAATTATTCGGGCGACATAATTTGCAGAATATCTCAGGTGCAATGAAAGTATTGTATAGGCTAAACATATCGAAAGGAGATATTTACCTGGCTATTCAAAGTTTTAAGGGTCCAAGCAAACGGCTTGAATTAATTAATTCATCTGCATCCGCATCATTTTTTGTAGATTATGCGCATTCTCCTTCCAAAGTTCTTGCCAGCACGCTGGCAATGAAAGAGCAGTATCCAGATCGTGAACTAGTGGCATGCCTGGAACTTCATACATTCAGCAGCCTTAGCCGCGATTTTCTTCCAAATTATAAAGACGGTCTGCGTTATGCCAATTATCCAGTGGTGTATTTTAACCCGAAGACAATTGAGCACAAACGTCTTGCACCCCTTACTGAAGATGATATTAAAAAGTCATTCGGAAGTCCGAACATCAGGGTTTTTACTTCGTCTTCAAACCTTAAATCATGGCTTTTAAACCAGGATTGGAATCATAAAAACCTGATGCTCATGAGTTCAGGAACATTTGGTGACCTGAATATTGGTGAACTTGCTAATGAATTATTGAATGAATCTTAACCTGAAAATCCCACTTGCGTTTTTTGATCTTGAAACAACAGGAATAAACGTAATCAAAGACCGGATTGTTGAATTTTCCATATTTAAAATCATGCCTAATGGAGAACAAATCATCAGAACGCAATTAATTAATCCCACAATTCCCATACCAGAAGAAACAAGTAAAATACATGGCATATATGATGTTGATGTAGCTGATAAACCGACCTTCAAGGAGATCGCCAAAGAGCTTGCCAAATTTCTTGAAGGTACAGACCTGGCGGGTTTCAATAGCATCAAATTTGACGTACCTGTACTCGTGGAAGAGTTTCTTCGGGCAGGTGTTTCGTTCGATATCAGTAAAAGGAAGCTCATTGACATCCAGCGCATATTTCATATGATGGAAAAACGCAATCTCGCAGCTGCCTATAAATTTTATTGCAATAAAACATTGGAAAACGCACACTCGGCAGAAGCAGATACACAAGCAACCCTCGAAGTATTTGAGGCTCAGGTCCGGAAATATGAAAACATGGATGTGTACGATGGGTTAGGAAACAAAATTGGAGTAATCAAAAATGATATGGAAATCATTCACAATATTACTGCCAGAAATATGATAGATCTTGCTGGAAGAATGATCCTCAAAGACAAGGATATAATTTTTAACTTCGGCAAGCATAAAGGTAAAAAAGTAACAGATGTACTTGATAAGGAACCCTCCTATTATGATTGGATAATGAATAGTGAATTTCCACTCGACACAAAACGAAAACTTACAGAAATAAAGTTACAGGCATTTAAACAATAATATTGCTTCCGATTACACATTTGTCCTGAACCAGTCGATCGTTTCGGATATAGCTTCCGTCATGGGTGTGGGTTTAAAATCCGGGTACTTCGCCCTAATTTTTTCATCATTTAGTATAATGCTATTTTCGAATTGGTAGAAATTTTCTTTCAGTTCTTTAACAACCGGACTAAAAATTCCGGCAATTTGTAAAATGAATTTCGGAATAACTTTTACCTGATCAGGGCTTCCGGCTACAGAACTTATCTCCCTTGCCCAGGATCTCATACTTGTGATTACCGTGCCACCATAATTATAAAGTGTGAAATTATCCATTTCCGTTTCTCTACACAATTTCAGCATCAGCTGCGCAGCATCGGGTGTATAGACAAACTGATGGGGTATATCCGCATCGATTAGCCACTCTATTGGCTTGTTTTTCGCTGCATTCCTGAAAATAGGTTTAATTAGGCCATTTAATACATTCGGTCCCCAGAAATCAGGCAGGCGAAGTATGATAATCTTACATTTTCCCTCATCAGCGGCATTTTTTAGTAGTTGTATTAACCTCCATCTTAACTTGCCCTTTTTAGTAACAGGTACAGGTACAGTGGTTTCCTTTATTTCCTCATCCACATTACCAAAAGAATAAATATTTCCAGGAAAAATCAAGATAGAGTTATTCTGACTTGCCGCATCAATAACATTTCCTGTTACTGGCTCCATAAACATGTCCCATTTATGATACGGATAGTTAATGCCATGAAAAATATAATTTGCTTCTGATGCCAGTGTGTTGAGCAAATCCCGGTTTCTAACATCACCTTCAACTATGTGTAGAATCGCACTATTATCAAAAAGTTTCAGTGCTTTTTTTTTGCTTCTGACCAAAATTGTTACAGATTCATGTTTTGCCAGAAGGGCCGTAGTAAAGGCATATCCAATGCTGCCAGTTGAACCTAAAATTAAATAATTCCCTTGCATAATTTTATCTCATTTAAGAAATATGAATGCAATCAACCCAAATCCCACATTTGATCAATTGATTATGTTAAATATTTAATAGATTGTGTAGGATGAATTTCGTTATACGTAAAGCCGGCTCAAGCATATGAGTTGAAAAACGAAATAAATGAAGCAAAAAGCCGCATCGAACTGTTAATTATTGAAATACCCGAATCCTCCGATTCATAATTTTACATTTTATTTATTCTAATAAACTAAGCGAATATCTGGGTTGCGTCAACAGAATACTTTGAAGTTATAAGTAAAGGTATCAGCTAGACCAAATATCCTGAGAGGTACTTTTGGTATGTCCTAATGGATTATTTACAAACAAACAATAAAATAATGAATGCAAAACATATCACCGCTATTTTTCAAATAAAACATTTAAAACCTCCCGGTTTATTCAGTTTATCCGTGCCTTCTATGCAAAAACCTCAATGCAGAAAGGTTATTTTTGCGGACCGCTCAGCACCGATCGCATCACAATTACTGCGATACCCCGAAAGATCCTCAATCATACAAAATTTACGGATTCTGGTATTCACACTTTGGCTGGATCATAGTTTCTGATATTAAATAAATACGATTCGATGTGTTCAAAGACTATTCAAAATTTATTGAGCTACGCTGGCTGAACAAACCCTATCTGATACCCCCATTGATATTGACGATTTCCGTATATGGAATTGGAGGGTACGTGAATACTGGAGGCGATCTTCAGGAGATGATTGTAGCAGGATTATCCACTTTTGTTACCGGATTCTTCCTGATTACTGTAATATTGTTACATGGCACATTTACCATCAATTCACTGATGCATATAATTGGTAAACCCCGCTATGAAAGTAAAGATGAGTCTAAAAACAGCCATATCCTTGCAATGGTTGCCCTTGATAAGGGGTGGCAACCATCAATGCTATCAATCATCAGTACGGCAGGGATTTATTTGGTGGGAAATTGATTTGACCTTATCTTTTCTCAATATTCTTTTCTGGATGGGAATCTTATGGGACTTAAGGCCTGTACCTACCCATATTAATTACTTAAAAAAACAAGTGTTGATTTAAGCTTTTAATGGATTTCATGAATTCTTTTATAAGACATTTTATGATGACTGTTTGGTCGATGATTTGTATTTCTTTATCGATTGTTTTTATGATTATCTTTTTCAGCAGACAAATTCCACTGGTAATCGCAAGAACCATCTGGTCACCCGTATTATTATGGCTTGCAGGAGCTAAGCTGGAAGTCACCGGTAGAGAAAATATAAATAAAAATCTTCCCAGGCCAATAGTGGTCGTGTCAAACCATATATCGTTTTTAGATATACCATGTATTTGCCGGGCAATCCCGTTTAATCTTTTTTGGACAGCTAAAAGCCAGATAAAACGAATGCCCTTTTTTGGGATTTATATGATGGCCACAGGTATGATATTTATTGACAGATCTAATAAACAAAAAACAATTATTAGTATTAATAAAGCGATTCAGCTAATTAAAAACGGGAAAAATGTATTTATATTCCCTGAAGGTCGAAGAAGTGTGGATGGGAAAACAGGTGTTTTTAAAAAGGGGGCTTTCCTTCTCGCTGTAAAATCCGGAGCAGATGTTGTACCAGTTGCGATTATGGACACAGACAAGGTATGGGCAAAGAAAAATTTTAGATTGCACCCGGGAAAAATAAAAGTAGCAATCGGAACACCAATACCAACAGCAAGCTACGATGAAACATCAATACCTGAATTAACAAAAAAGGTAAGAGAACGCGTGATTGCACTTCGCAACGATCAGATTACAAAAACTCAAACATACTGAGATAATAACTGCTCATACGAATTACCAGAAACTTGTCTGGCATTTCCATGCATACAATACATCAAATTGATTTCTGAATTATCCTGTATAGCTTATTCTATAAATTGTATTAGCATAGTCGTCAGATACAAGTAATGATCCATCCGGCAAAACCAGAATATCCACTGGTCTACCCCACTGGCTTTGGGTAGTATGATTTAGCCAGCCGTCAGCAAATACAGAATACCCAGTAGCTTGATCTCCTTCAAGCATAACGAGTGTAATACGATACCCGATCTTTTTTGAACGGTTCCATGAACCATGCTCGGCGATAAAAATCTGGTTACGATACAGTTCAGGAAATTGACTCCCGGTATAAAATTTCAGCCCAAGAGGAGACACATGGGGTCCAAGCGCTATTGCGGGAGGGACGAATTCACTACAAGCCCTGTTTTTACCAAATTTAGGATCAGGTATAGTGCCACCGTGGCAATATGGATAGCCAAAATGCATTCCTTGTTCAGGCGCATAATTAAGTTCACACGGTGGCTTATTATCGCCCAACATGTCACGACCATTGTCCGTAAACCACATTTTACCTGTTTCGGGATGCCAGGTAAACCCCACTGAATTTCTTACTCCTTTCACAAACACTTCCATATCCGATCCATCTTTATTTATCCGGGTGATTGATGCATACACCTCATTATCAGGCCGCTCGCATATATTACAGGGTGCCCCTACCGGCACATAAAGCTTACCGTCAGGGCCAAAGGCAATATATTTCCATCCATGATGGCCATTTTTTGGATACTTCTCGTAAATCACAACCGGCTTCGGAGGATTTTCAAGATGGTCTTCAATTGATTCATACTTTAATATCCTGCTTATTTCGGCAACATATAAATCTCCTTCATGAAATGCAACCCCATTCGGAGAACGGAGTCCTTCATCAATTATGTATCTCTTATCAGCTACATAATCACCATCTTCATCCTTTAATGCATACACTTTATTCCCAGATCGGTTGCCGACATATATCACTCCTGATGGGCTCATAGTGAGCGACCTTGCGTTATGTACCGATGCAAAAACAGATATACTAAACCCATCCGGAAGATTTATGTTTTCGAGTGGGAGATCAGATATTTCCCCTGCGTCAAAATTGTTGTCAAGTAGTACCTGCCGGTCAGGGATTTCTTGTTTTGTACACCCTGCTGCCAGATGTACGACTAGCCAGAACGTAAGAATTACAAACGAGATCATTTTCATTATTATATGGTTTAAAAGTGAAATTAATCAATAATTGACAAAGTATGATCGGATTTAAAAAGTTCAGGTAATTTTGCAGCTATGCTTTCAGTAAACGATATATCGTATCTCATAGGCGATCGCACATTGTATAAGTCGGCCTCTATGCATATATCACCCAGGGATAAGATTGCGCTCATAGGATTAAATGGTACCGGTAAGACAACACTGTTACGGATAATCACAGGAGAATACAGCCCCGACAGTGGTTTGATAGAAAGAAGAAAGTCGTGTACAATAGGATTTCTGAATCAGGATATGATATCCTACGAAACCAATGACAGCATACTTACCGTAGCAATGAGTGCATTTACAGAAGCACAGCAGATCCAAATAAAAATAGAAGACATACTGGATATACTTGAAACGGATTATTCTGAAAAGTTGGTTGAAAAGCTCACCCAATACCAGGAAAAGTATGAAACACTTGAAGGATATTCACTTCAGGCAAAGGCTGAAGAAATTCTCGAAGGAATTGGGTTTAGAACAACAGACCTTCACAGGCCGCTGATAGAATTTTCTGGAGGGTGGCGCATGCGTGTCATGCTCGCTAAACTACTGCTGGAAAAGCCTTCTTTGCTATTGATGGATGAACCAACAAACCACCTAGATCTACCTTCGATTGAATGGGTTGAGAATTACCTGAATAATTACGAAGGGGCATATATCATTGTTTCACATGACAGGCGGTTTCTGAACAATACTACCCGTAAAACAGTGGAAATCTCAAATAAGAAATTAAATCTATTTGAAGGTAACTATGATTATTATCTCAAGGAGAAAAAACTCCGCAATGAAATACAGCGCAATTCGTACCAGAATCAACAAGCCCAGATTAGGCAAACAGAAAGATTCATTCAACGATTTCGTGCAAAATCAACCAAAGCCAGACAGGTACAATCAAAAATCAAATCACTTGAACGGATGGATGTGGTTGAAAAAGTGGCAGATTCAAGTCCTGTAGTGAATTTCCGTTTTGATTTCAAGCAAAAGTCAGGCAGACACCTCATTCAGCTTGAACACATTTCGAAAACTTTTGATGATATCAAGGTATTTGAAAATTCGACCATCCGGATTGAACGGGGTGACAAAATTGCACTGATCGGAGCAAATGGCAAAGGTAAATCAACCTTGTTACGGATAATTGATGGCGCCGAAACATTGCAGGGAGGAAAACGCACGGAAGGCTTTAACGTAATAAAAGCATTTTATGCTCAACACCAACTGGAAGCGCTCCATGTGGAAAATGAAATTATTGAAGAATTAAAACAATCCGGATCAGGAAAAACCGAACAAGAACTTCGCAATATTCTAGGCTGCTTTTTGTTTTCTGATGATGATATATTCAAAAAAATCAAAGTGCTTTCAGGGGGTGAAAAGTCGAGGGTAGCGCTTGCAAAAACACTGGTAACTGAAGCCAACTTTTTACTGCTGGATGAGCCCACTAACCATCTGGATTTTCAATCCGAAAATATCCTGATCCAGGCGTTGCAGCAATACCAGGGTACCTTTGTAATCGTTTCGCATAATCGCTATTTCATCTCACATACAGTCAACAAGATATGGTACATCGAAAATTTCCAGATTAAGGAATACCCAGGAACCCTTGAAGAATATACGTATTGGATGGAACAACGAAAAAGATACGTGTCTTACCCTTCGCAATATTCTCAAAGTAAGTCTGATATTGGAAAAAAATACCGGAATAACTACAACAGACAAAAAGAAAATAAAGGCAGAGAAATAATAAAACTTCAGAAAGAATTATCAGAAGCTGAAAAACGTATTGAAAGTCTGGAATCAGACATCCTTGGTCTTGAAGAAAAAATGACTATGGTAGAAGTGTATTCGGATACAGATAAGCTTATGGCTGCAAATCAGGCATATGAATCAACGAAAAATGCTCTTAATGTGGCAAATTCTGATTGGGAAGTGGTTGCAGGCAAACTCGACAAACTGGCATGCTGACAGCCTGTCAAAATGCTACTCCCATGGCAAAGACAATATTTCTGAAGTTACGTTTTTCAACCAATATACTACTACTTTCGTTCCACCAATTATCTATATAGATGAGCTTTCCTGACTGGTGTTTATACGCCAGGTAAAACATCAATGCGGAATTAATGCCCTTTATTTTTATTCCGCTTCCGATTTCCCAATACATGCCTCCTTTTACATCATCAATATCTGTCCATACGCTGGAGGAACTTTTCACCCACATGGGCGCATAGCCCAAATTAATATTTAATACCGGTACCACACGTCCGGAACCGATATCCCCCTTCCCGCTTACGTATATAGGCAGAGCCGAAGTTTCTCCATATCTGTCAAACCCTACTCCTAATCCTGTGCGGATTCCAGATTGAACCCAAAGGCCGTTTACCGTATGAAATGTCCAATCAGCTGAAACCCCGGAGAATTCACTTGATTTTAGAAAAATCAGGCCAGCTGATGTTTCATTAAAATATCCGGTTTCTTTACTTATATACGCCCTGTATTTAAAAGAAATACTCCTGAACCATTTGATCTTATCGTAGCTAATTACAACCTGTTGTGAATCGAGTATCAGTACTTTAATATATACATCAATCTTATTTTCAACGATGATACCACGTATCTTGCTCCCATCTATAAGGCGAATTTTTGCCAGGGTATGCTGACTGAATGCTTTATCGGCAGAAATAAAAAGCATTATCCCGAAAAAAATGATTAATGTCCTGCTCAAATTACTCATTCTCCGTTCGAGATTATAGGTATAAAACTTAATAATTCAATGCTTTCAATGTCAGAATAGTCATACTGGTAAAGCCCATCCTCACCTACCGCAAGCAATACTTTTTGCCATGGTATTACGTCAAATACATTGATATCAGTAAAAGCAGCTATCAAATTTGATGAAATATTATCCACATCGGTGATGTTGTACACCCGCAAACCAAATTCCGCCTCACATACAAACAACACATCGCCATCGAGGCCTAACCCATACGGATTTTGCATCTGATAAGTCTTGTGCAGTCTTGGATTTTCGATACTTGAAATATCAATTACATCCAGTTGATTGGTAAATCCCTGGCAGGCGTTCCCCGATCGCAGTGTCACAAACGCGTAGTCGTCGTTAGCAACCACCGGGTCGCAGGCAGTAACGTGCAGAAATGACGAAACATATGTGGGATTTGCAGGGACAGATGTATCAAAAATGAACATCCCGGCCTGAGCGCCAATAAATAACTTATCTTTAAATGGAAATATGGTCTCTACATTCCAGCTTACTTCCACTGAATTTTCATACATCGGCGATGAAGTATCCGATATATCAAAGACATTCAGATTATAGCTGTCAACCGCATACAGAAAATCCGATTGTACTGCAAACCGAGCAATAGAACCTCCAAGACCTGTTGGGTTAGCAGGACTTGATGCATTGGGAGAAGCAGCAAAAGAGACGTCAGACATAGCTATGCCAAATTCCAGCAAAACAAGCCCGCCGGTACTTCTGCATTCGTCCGTCATCTCTATTTTCTGTACTTCTTCCCAGCCCGTAATAACCACCCCATCGCTAGCTGCAAAGCCAAATTGAATATTGTAATTTGGAAATACATTCTCAAGCCTTGTGACAAGCCCGATATTCCCAATATCCGATATATCAATAGCAAGCAAATCCACATAGCTATCGGCATAAAGAATATTATTCTTTACCGCAATATCGAAATTACCCGGTATGTAAATAAACTTTTCGATTACCGGATTCTTGTTGTCTGCATTGTTGATAATATGTACACCTTCACCTGGTTCATTGATCAACACATACTGACCATATAAATATATCTTACCCGGGCTTTTAAGTTCGACCGGTTCCCCGATTTTAAACCCGTCCTTTACTTCCTGCGAAGTGGCATATACAGGCTCGAAATATGTGTACGTATTGGTTGTTTCGCACGTATCGGAGCATCCGGAAAATGCCAACAAAGCTAGAAATGTACTGCTTATCATATAAAGTGTATCATTCTTATTCAATTTCATAGCATTAAATATTTTAGATTCATGTATATGACACACGCCCTGCAGGATTGGTTGGAATGGTTTACGTTCTTAGTCAAAATCTTAACATTAATTTAATTTGTTTCGGAAGATTTATGGTAAATCGTAAAATAATTACCTGATCATATACCTCAGATTAATGCCAATATTGAATGAATTTGGCACAATACTGAAATTAGAATCCGGTTTGGTGATGTCCGTAAGTCCAATACTGTACTGAGGTACAATAGAGAACTGATAATACGTTGCAAAATTAACATATACCTCTGTACCAATAAGCACAGACCAGCTTAACGGCCTGTACGGAGACTGATTGCCTGACAAACTGAACTCCTGGTATGATTCTGATTGAATCGTGCTATTCAATAGTATATTTGATGAAAACCCTCCCGTTACCAGCCATCCGATTTTCTTATCGATAATCTGGTATCCGGCTTTTATGGGTATGGTTAAGAATTTAAAGCTGTTGGTAACCTGGTAATTTGTAACATTTTGTAAATCGCCGAATAGTTTTGTTTCGTAATACACCGGATAAATTAAATCACCGGATTCAATCACAGCGTTTGAATTGGCAGGAAGCTCTGAATACATATAGTTCAGGCCTGTTTCCAATATCCATCTACGCCCAATTTTGCCACCAACACCTATACCTACCCCATACGAAAACCCGGGTTTATCAGTGGTGGCTACATTTACCTCGGATCCATCATTAGCCGTCATTGCAGGGGCCGCATCAGCGGATGATAAACCGAATCCGACAGGCGATGCCGCATTATAACTTCCGGTTGCAAATCCTGCTTTTGCCCACACGTTCGATGCCACATCGTTATCTTCGTCGATTTTTTTCCAGAACGGAATCATTTGTGGCTCGTCATCAGGCTTTTTAATACCTATGTCAAATAACCCCCTTTGCGTTATTTCCGGAAAATAAGCTATAATCAGTCCAGTTTCGTATGCAACAGATTCTGTGATAATGGAGAATTCAGCATCAGGCTCGGTCAGGCCGGGTATGGAGGCCACATCGTCCTCTTTTTTGAGCTTTGCTATAATACGAGTGTCATCCACTCCCTGCAGCAGATCTTTTTTCTCAACAATAGCTGGTGGTATTTCTTTGTCAGGTGATTCTTTTATTTCATTGTTGAAGGTCTTATCATTTTCATTTATAGTTGTCGTTATCAGGGTTTCGGGTTTATGTTTATTTATTGCATTGAAAACAGCAATACTGGCTGCAAAAAGCAGGGAAGCCGCCGCAACCAGCTGGAAAAAAAACAGCCGTTTTTTATACTTGCCACTATTTCCCGCTGCCAGAGTTAGCGCTACATTTTCCCACACACGTGGCGAGGGTGCAATCTCCGCATTTTCAAATGCTAACCGGAAGCTTTTTTCAAATTGACTGGTACTGTTCATCTTATACGGATCCATAATTTACATTTTCAAACTCTTCAAGCTCTTCCCTGAGAATCTTTCTTGCTCTGGAATACTGCGATTTACTGGTTCCACTACTGATATCCAGCTTTTCTGCAATCTCCGAATGGCTGTACCCATCTATGGCATACAAGTTGAAAATTATCTGACAACCTGCCGGAAGGGCCTGTATCATTTTCAATAATTCCTGAAAGTGAATTTCTGATAGGTCGACTTCATTCTCACTATGCAATGTAATTTCATCCACATGCGACATCGGAAACATATACAGTTTACTTCTGTTTTGATTCAAAGAGGTATTAATCACAATGCGTTTTATCCAGCCTCCCAGTTTGTCATGGCGTTTCAAAGATCCTATCTTTTGAAATACCTTAACAAATGCCTCCTGCAGGATATCTTCTGCATCAGATACAGATTTTGAATATCTTAGTGCAATCACCATCATTGTAGGCGAAAAAAGGTCATAAAGCTCCCTTTGAGCATGATTATCTCCATTTTTGCATGCTTTTATCAGTTTATGATCAAAAGACACAATAGTAGTGGTTATCCCAAGGGTTTCCTTATTTACTGTAATTTAGACACACATTTAACCCAATGGGTTGGAAACCCCGACATTTTATCCAAAAATAAAGTAAAATTCGCCATTTCCTGAAAATGAAAGTACAAGTACAACGACTGATAATTATCATTTGCATATTTTGCAGCTTACCTACTCCCGTTCGTTCTCAGTACTTTGAAAATACAGACAGGATATTCAGCGAATACATAAAAACTGTCCGCCTTTACCCGGTAATGAATTCACCCAGGCAGGAATTTATGCCTGCCGCCGCACCTCTTAATAGAGAATTCATGCTAATGCTTGAATTTGATGACCTTTTTGCTGAGTATGAACGATATTACATAAAATTTATACATTGTAATGCTGATTGGTCACCCTCAGGATTATTCGCCCTCGATTACCTTGAAGTATATAATGAATTTTTAATCGAAAATTACGATTTCTCATTTAATACAAAAGTTCCTTATCTCCATTATAGTTTTATTCTTCCTCGATTTAAAATTTCAGGTAATTATTTGCTGGTAGTTTACAGGGAATCAGAAGAAAACGTTATACTTTCAAAAAGGTTTGTCATGTATGATAACCAGGTTATTATTAAAGGTGAATATGATGCGATCGGGATGGTAACTGTCTCGAGGATGACTCAGGAAATACAATTCAGCCTCGATTACCAGCGTACTGATTTCAATAACCCGCGTAGAAACATCAAAGCTACAATAAAGCAAAATCAGCGATGGAGCAATGCCATATATGGGTTGGAGCCTACATTTGTAAGGGAAAGCTCCAGGGTAATAGATTTCAAACATTTTGCATTGGAAAACCGGTTTCATGGCGGCAATCAGTTCAGGTTTTTTGATTTGAGATCACTAGAATATTATGGCAGAAATGTGGATAAAGTGGACATTCATAAAGAAGTGCCCCAGGCTACGCTCGAAATTGACAAACCCAGAAAAGGGAAAGCCTATAGCGACTACCACGACAATAATGGGAAATACCTGATATCCCATCCAACTGAATCAGACTATGCGTATGTTGAGTTTTTCATTGAAACCGAGAGACTCTCAGGAAATGTATATGTAACCGGAGATTTATCTAACTGGGAAATCACCAATGATTTCAGAATGGAATATCAGCAAAACCGTAAAGGATATTATAAGTCCATCTTACTGAAACAAGGATTTTATGATTACCAGTATTGGGTTGAAAGCACAGAGTTACAAGCTAATTACCTTGAAGGGGATCATTTTGAAACAGAAAATGAATATGAAATCCTGGTGTACTATTATTCTTTTGAATTAAATACGGACCTGTTAATCGGCTATTTCATACTTACACGTAACCCCGGATACTAAGCTAAAACTTTTGGTTTTCTGGTTATTATTCGTTTAATCGGATCAGCGTTGGCAATATCGATCATCCCGAATCCCTTATGAGTGAAAGAACCCAACCCATGCGTAAACAGAAACTCCTGGACTTTTCTATCGGCATAAAGTGTAAAAGGAAATGTATAGCCCCTCACTTCAAATTTTGCATCATGTTCTACCACAGGATAAATACGAGCGAATTTTTTATTATGATACATGAGTTTCCCTAAATATTCTCTGTCGGGTACGATCTGAAACCTGTAGAATGAGTTGATTTGTTTGGCTGTATATATCTTTTGATTTTCAATCCGCTCCATAGAAGTTTCATAAAGCAGGTCTGAAAACAGATCATTTTCAGGGTTTATGAAAGATTTACTTATTGGATCATGATAAGCTGGTTTCCTGACAATTATGGGTGATATGCATACATACTTCACCTTGTCTCCCAACACAATCGGCTTTTCTCTTTCAATCATAGACGGCGACAGTACCAGATTTCCAATTTCAAATTCTCCCAGCCCAAATAGATTATCGAGAAAGTAATCCATGAAATCGACATTGTTGCAACTGAAAACCAGGGTAATTTTATTTGAATAAAAATGCAACCCCTTACGGCTGATCTGTATCTGACCTTTCAGTCCAGAAAAGTTGTAGTCAGTATAATTACTGAACCTGTCGTTGCCCCCTTTCAATATTACCCCTGTAACAAGTTCAGCCAGCAAGTATTGATGATGAAAAGGAACATAGCCTCCTTTGTTCAATAAATTAAATACAATTCTGATTCTCACGACCTTTTATAAAATTTTAGCAGCACTTTAAAAAATATTTACTGTATAGAGCCAACTACATTCGCTACCAAAAAAAAATGGTTTTATAAAGATAAGGAAAATAAAAAGTTTATTTAAAATTTAGCGTTGGCTTGCGATAAGAGGCATGTCACATTGATGTCATGTTTATGCCGTTTTTTAAACATTAAAGCGAAAATATACAATATCACCGTCTTTTATGACATACACTTTCCCCTCCATTTACACCCCATATGTCCCTCTATGTGCCGTATGGCTATCATAGCGGCTTAAATTGCTCTTTTTTATGACATGGGTCAAAAAAAATGATTTTTGTACATCCTTGCAGGCGACGTTCCAGCAGATTTTGGCGCTTTCCAACTCTTCTTGCTTGTTTATATACGGACTTTCCCGGATAAAGATGTAGAAAGTACACGTTGTTGCCTCAATGATAATTTCATCGCAAGAGGACTAGTAATTGAAATTAAACGTATCAAATTGATTATTATCAATCCAACCCCAGGAGTATTTCATTTAGCGTTGGCTCGCGACAAGAGGCATGTCATATTGATGTCATGTTTTTGCCGTTTTTTAAACATTAAAGCGAAAATATACAATATCACCGTCTTTTACGATATACTCTTTTCCTTCAATTGACACCCTGCCTGCCTCTTTACAGGCCGTCACGGTACCATAGTGGTTTAAATCACTCAATTTTATGACTTCGGCCTTAATAAATCCTTTTTCGAAATCCGTATGTATCACTCCGGCAGCTTTTTGGGCATTCCAACCGTTTTTAATCGTCCAAGCACGAACCTCCTTTGGCACTGCCGTAAAAAAAGTAATCAAATCAAGAAGTGCATAGGATGCCCGGATCAACTTGTCCAGTCCGGACTCATTCAGATTGTATTCCTTAAGAAACATGATTCGTTCTTCAGGGTCTTCCAGCTCTGCAATCTGCGCTTCGAGCGAAGCGGAAATCACGATTATTTCGGCCTTTTCGTTTTTTAATTGTTCCCGTAATAATTCCACATAATGATTGCCATGCGGTAGTGCTTTTTCATCCACATTGGCTACGTAGATTACCTGTTTAGCGGTAAGCAGAAAAAGGTCTTTAATTACTTCTTTATCTTCAGCATCAGCCGGCATGGATCTGACGTTTCCCCCCTGTTCAAGCCATGCTTTATATACATTAAGTTTTTCGATTTTTTTTCTTGCCAATGCGTCTCCGCTTTTTACAACCTTTTCGATACGTGAGATCTTTTTGTTCACTGACTCCAAATCTTTCAACTGGAGTTCCATATCTATAACCTCTTTGTCTGCTACCGGATCGATTATTCCTTCCACATGAGCGATGTTTTCATCATCAAAACACCGGATAAGATGAATGATTGCATCTACCTCCCTTATATTGGCAAGAAACTTGTTGCCAAGACCTTCCCCTTTTGAAGCGCCTCTGACCAGACCAGCTATATCAAGAAATTCAATGGAAGCAGGGATGACTTTTTCCGGTTGTATCAGGCCACTCAAAATTTTCAGCCGTTCATCAGGCACATTTATGATACCCACATTAGGTTCAATAGTACAAAAAGGGAAATTTGCTACCTCTGCTTTATTATTTGAGATCGCATTAAAAAGTGTGGATTTGCCAACGTTTGGCAAGCCCACTATTCCACATCGTAAACCCATTTATGAAAACTACTTCAGTTTGAATATTTTGTATTGTTTGTATCCAGACAACAATTCAATACCAGACACCCTGATTATTGTGTATACTGGTATTGCTGCAATCATACCCGAAATACCTGCCAGTGTAGCGCCGGCAAATATAACAACAAAAATTTCCAGTGGATGGGCTTTTACGCTTTTTGAAAATATCAGCGGTTGTAAAATAATGTTGTCAATCAACTGAACAACAGCAAAAACAATCAGAATCTTAAAAATCAGAAATAAATAATCATTCGGTGTTTCTAAAATTATAGTGGAAGTACTGATCGATACTACAATGCCAAATAAGGCACCAAGCAGTGGACCAAGATAGGGTATGAGGTTGGCAACGGCAGCAAAAAGCGCAATGGTAATGGCAAATTTTACTCCCAGTAACGACAACCCTAAACTAGCCAGGGTAAATATAGATAACATTTGAAACAGCAGGCCCACCATATAATTTGAAAGCAGCATTTCGATTTTTGTGATCGCACTTATTGTTACTTCAAAATACGAATTGGGGATAAGTGATATGAGCTTCCCTCGTATGAGTCCATCTTCGTAGAGCATAAAAAAAGTTATAAATATGACTGCTATCATCCCGATCAGAAAACTACCCGTGTAAGACACAAGGTTGTTGATAATTGAAAAATTCCTGTCCTGTACAAACCCTACGAAAGTTTCTCTTATTTCAATCCAAAGAAATCCTTCCGGTTTACTTACCAGATTATTCTCAATTAAAAATTGCTCTACCTGAAACAGTGGTTTTGTTATCTTGCTGATTACGTTGTCGTATTCAATGCCCGAAAGCACCTCGATCTGGGCGGAAAAAACCGGAATAAAAAGTGTGACAAACAGTAAAATAACGCCTGTTAAAACCCCGAAAGACAATAATACAGCTAAATATCTTGGTGTTCTTAAGTGAAACACCTGTGTTTGACTGATGTAATTTGCCAAAGGCCTTAATATCGCTGAAATAATGGTGGAAATTATAAAATAGATAAAAATATTAGTGAAAATCCAGGCAAAAAGCCCAAATAAAAGTATAAAGATGATTGGAAACAGAATGCCTTTGATTCTCATTAATGTAAAAATAAAAAAAAGCTCCTTATTTATTCAAGGAGCTTTAATAATGAAATTAATTATTTATCAATCCCACTTCAATTCAGAATCAATACCTGACTCTGATGTATCAGTTTCAATACTTTCTTTACTTTTATCGGCCTTTTTCTCACCCGTATGCTCCACTTTTTTTTCAAATTGAGAAAAATCAATTTCAGGCATTAATTCTTCCTTTACATGGTTTACCGTAATATTTAAGGCTGATACAAATTTGTCGAAATCTTCTTTGTAAAGGAATATTTTATGTTTCTCATACACAAATCCATCTTCCTTGTAGAGGCGTTTGCTTTCGGTTATCGTGAGGTAATAATCGTTTGAACGGGTGGCCTTAACATCAAAAAAATAAGTCCTTTTCCCAGCCCTTACTCTTTCAGAAAAAATCTCTTGATTTTGATTATCCTTTTCCACAATCCAATTGTTTTTATCGTTTAAAATAACATTGACCTGAATCAACAATTCAAGAATAAGAACGTAATATAGTATAATGTTTGCCACTATTGCAAATCAATTTTTTATATTTAATACTAATCATTCCCGTAAAACACTCATCTTGAATTTGATAAATCAACTGTAAATAGATGTTATTAACTGAACATCATGAAGTTAAATATACTCGAAATACATAATTATAAAAATCTTGAATTTCAAGCCAAGCAGCTTGTAGAAGGCTTTATCACAGGTCTTCATAAATCGCCGTACCACGGTTTTTCTGTTGAATTTGCTGAACATCGAATATATAATACCGGCGAAAGCACCCGTCATATTGACTGGAAGGTTTATGCAAGAACTGAAAAACTCTTTACAAAACAATATGAAGAAGAAACAAATCTCAGATGCCAGATTGTTATCGACAATTCCACTTCCATGTATTATCCTGTGGACTCAAAAGGGAAGATTTCATTCAGTATTCTATCTGCAGCGGCACTAACGTATCTGCTTCAGAGTCAACGTGATGCAGTGGGTATATGTACATTTTCCAACCAGATCGAAATAAACACACAAATTAAGAGTACAACCAGCCACCGTCACAAGCTTTTTCTACTGCTGCAAAACCTACTGGAAGAAAATAAGCACAACAAAAGAACTTCCGTAGCGGAAGTATTACACGAAATAGCAGAAAAAAATCACCAGCGCTCACTGATTATCATTTTCAGCGATATGTTTGATAATAATGCGGAACTCGAAGGCATTTTCAATGCACTCCAGCACCTGAAACATAACAAACATGAAGTGCTTGTTTTTCATGTTACTGACAAAAGCACCGAATATCATTTTAATTTTGACGAGCGTCCTCACGAGTTTATCGACCTCGAAAGTGGACACCGGTTGCGTATACAGCCGTCGCAGATAAAAGAAAGTTTTGAAAAACACATGGCTGAATATCATCATGATCTAAAAATCAGGTGCGGACAATTGAAAATAGACTACATCGAATCAGATATAAATGCTGACTTTAACCAGATTCTCTATACATACCTGGTAAAAAGGGCTAAAATGAGATAATACTCTTCACAATACGAGGTCTTCAATTCTAATCGGCAAATGTTGGGTACATCTATATTAAAACGGAAAATTTTCTTTTTGATCTGTGCGATTTTATTTACGAATCGTCGGAATTGTCTACCCGATCACTTCCGAATATCCTGTTTTACCGGATATAGAACATCCTTCATAATAAAACCATCCCTTTTCAAACAAAAAGGATGGTTTTATTTGATATAATGAATTATAATTAACTGTGCATCCGTTCTTTTTTGGAGAGCAGTTGCTCTTCCGTTTCGATGTTTGTCTCATCAATAATGCAACAATCCACTGGACAAACAGCCGCACATTGTGGCTCTTCATGAAATCCGTTGCATTCCGTACATTTATCTGGTACGATATAATAAAATTCATCAGATACTGGTTCCTGGCTTTTATCTGCATCTGCAGTACTCCCATCCGGAAGTGTAATTGAACCCGCCAGATTTGTACCACCTGCCCAGGTCCATTCTACTCCACCTTCATATATTGCATTATTCGGACACTCAGGTTCACAAGCACCACAATTAATACATTCATCTGTAATTATTATAGCCATAACAATATCTGATAATTTGGTTGACTATTGATTATCTTAGAACAAAATTATAATTAAAAACTGATCAATCAAGCCTCTTGAGGTTTTTATGAAAAATTCTCTGCTGATAAATGTACTCAATGACTGGAGAATACGGATTAATGACATAAATCATATAAATTTTTCAGAATTATGCCGTAAAACAAAGGCAAAAAACGGATGGTTTACGAAAGAATCTATCAGTTTGGCATTCAACGGTATCAATCGTTTTCTTGATGCCGAAAAGCTCAGAAAATGGATTGACGGTAACTCTGTTCCACACCAAAACCCAAAAGAAGTTGGCATAGTAATGGCCGGTAATATTCCGATGGTGGGATTTCACGATATGCTCTGTACTGTGGTAACGGGACATACCGCGCAGATAAAACTCAGTAGCCAGGATGATGTTTTAATACCGTACATCGTTAATCTCCTGTTTGACATTTCTCCTGAATTATCTCATCAGATTCGTTTTGTAAATAAACTTAAATCTCCACAGGCAATCATTGCAACCGGAAGCAATAATTCAGCCCGCTATTTCGAATATTATTTTAGTAGTATTCCGCACATTATCAGAAAAAACAGAATCTCAGTAGGGATAATCAGTGGTAATGAAAGCAAGGAAGAACTGTATAGCCTTGGGAAGGATATTCTTCAATATTTTGGTTTAGGATGTAGGAATATTTCCAAATTACTGGTGCCGGAAAAGTATGATTTCAGATTTTTTTATGAGAATATTGAACCTTTACAGTCTGTAGTCCTTCACCATAAATATGCTAATAATTATGATTACAATAAATCCATACTACTTATAAATGTACTTAAATTTCTTGATAACGGCTTTCTTCTTGTCCAGGAAAGCAACCAATTGGTTTCACCCATATCGGTTGTATTTTATGAAAATTATAAATCAGATAAAGCTCTCGTTTCATATCTGGATCAAAACAAAAAAGAAATTCAATGCGTTGTTTCAGGGGGTGACCATCTTCCTGGTAGGATTCCTTTCGGATCTACCCAAAAACCCGAACTCTGGGATTATTCAGATAATGTAAATATTTTAGAATTTCTTTCGGGCTTGCATCATAATTAATACCCGAACTTGTTACCTGGTTCCTCTCCATACTTCCACCCAGCCATTAAGAGGTTGTCCTTTAATACTAATGGTATAGTAATACACACCGTCCGCCAGCCCTTCGGCCATCCATTCGTTGTTGTAGTTGGCTGATTCAAACACTTTTTTGCCCCAACGGTTTACAATCAAAACAGAAGTAGGAAAATCCTCCGGCATATTCCTTATAAAAAAGAAATCATTGTGACCGTCTTTATTAGGAGTAAATACATTTGGTATAAACAAGCTGTCATCCAACGGTACTTCCGGATCCTCCCCCTCAACCAATACTGACTCTTCGCAACCATTAGAATCCCTTAAATCAATCTGATAAATTCCCGCAAATAATATTTCAATATTGATCTCAAATTTTCCAATTTCCGGAACAAAAGGTATCTCAGTCCAATCCATAAAAAATGTTTGTCCAGGGAAACTGGATGTAGATTGAATCAGTTCTGCCCTTATTTCAAATCCAGGTGTTCCTCCTCCAACATCTGAAATTAAAATACTTCCGGTAGGAAGATCAGGAAACGATTCCAGTATCTCTTTTACCATATATAAAAGTGGGTCTGGTTCGGCAACTTCAAACGGGCTGCTCTTAAAAGGGCATGAGTCATTCCCGTCGTCACGTACCCATATCACAAATATACCGGAAGTAAGCTGAATCATATTATTTACAAGCGTCTGCCAAGAAGCACCTTCATCTACCGAGTATTCGTAGGGTGCTGTTCCTCCTGTAACCGTCAGAACAATATCGGCGTTTTCACCGTTGCAATTTATAACTGATGAATTATTGAATGTTACATCTACTGTACTTAGTTTTTGCTGTAATACGACCTCTCCCTGGTCATCACAATTCTTGTTATCATTTATAACATACTTGTAGGTACCTGCAAATAATGAGTCAAAGAAATTCCCGCTTTGTAACAGGTTGAAAACCGTATCGGTGCCAACAAGCTGGTATATCCGGTATTGAACAGGTTGAATTTCATTTCCATCAAGGTTAAATGTTAAAGAGCCGTCGCCGTTTATGCAGGTTGAAGGTTGTTGCACAATATTTGAAGTAAAACATGTGCCCTGGCAGCTAATTACAGTAACTGATGTTTCAATCGCATCACTTCGGCCACATCCTGTATTCTGGGAAGCATAAAAGAAAGTTGTGCCTTCTATATCCGTATCAAGTTGGCTGGAGCTAGGTGTAAAAAAATTACCAACTCCAATGGTATCGGTTTTGGCCATATTACTGTGCCACATAATATTCGTCCCGATAGATTCGAAGGTAGGTCTCGGATCATTCCGGCACAAATCAGAAACGGGGACAACTATTGGTACAGGACTTGAATTTAAAACATTCACCACCACAATAGCAGCATCGCTTGGACCACAACCAGGATCCTGGGTTGTAAAAAAAGATGTGGCACCGGGTACCGAGGTATCCAACTCTGTTGATGTAGGTACATATGTACTCCCGGTACCAACCTGGTTTGCCAGCAGCAAATCACTGTACCATACAATACTGGTTCCTGTGGCTGTCAATGTGGGTGCCGGATCATTAATGCATATTTCTACAGGAGTTACAACAAACGGAGGGGGAGATACATTTTCCACATCAATTGATACTGTTGCCGAGGTATCTGTGCAAATTGTCAGGCCTGTAAATGAATAGGTGAATTTATATGTTCCTAATCCAGCTGCCGATGGGTCAAACAGGCTTCCTACAAGCGCTCCGGAGTTATCATCGTCGATCCAGGTACCACCTGTATCTGGTGTACCACCTAATACCAAAAACAAATCCAGTGAAGTAGTGAGCACGCAGGCGCCTGAATTAGCATCAGCACCCGGATCCGGCTGGTTTTCAACTGTTACCGTTACAGTAGACATATCATCCGTGCATCCTGGAAAGGTTACCAGATAGGTAAAATTATAGGTTCCGGCGCCGGTAGCTGACGGATCAAATGTCGACCCGTTTAAGGCGCCTGAATTATCATCGTCGCTCCATGTTCCACCAACTGTTGGTGTTCCCCCCAACTGGCTAAACAGGTCCACATTAGTTTGTGTATTGCAGGCGTCAGTAGCAGCATCCTGCCCTGCATCAGGTAATGGATTTACGTTTATAACTATACCAGAAGAAGGTCCTTCGCTGCAGCCAGGAATAGTTTGTGTTACAAAAAAACTGGTTGATCCCGGTACTGAAGTATCCAGTTCGGTTGAAGATGGTGTATAAAATTCTCCACTACCTGCTACCGTTGTTAACCCTGGATCAAGGTACCACGTTACGGTCTGGCCGGAAAAATTATCAATAGTTAATGCAGGTTGTGCATCACCCTGACAGATAATCTGTGGCGTTGTGACAACAGGTGCAGGAGTAGTATTAAACACATTTACATTTATCGAAGTGCTTACATCGCATGCAAGGGTGGTGGTGTAGGTTATGCCTACTGATTCAATAGCTTCATTTGACCACGTTACAATGATAGCGTCTGTACCCTGGCCCGAGTCAATAGTACCTCCACCGGACACGGTCCATACATAATTAGACTGGCCTGCAGGAGCCTGATAGCTACCAGTGCTACTTGATGCCAGGCAAATCAAATTATCTCCGTTAATGCTTGCTGACACCACTGTTAACAAAGCAGATGCAGATGTCACCGATGGGCAATTTGTGCTTCCAACAACAGCACGGTATAGAAATCCATTCGAAGTGGCCGGTACGGTTACAAGATTCAAAGTGGAAGTTGTCTGTCCTCCTACGTTGACAAATCCTCCCCCATTATCCTCCTGCCATTGATAGGTCAGATTATCCCCTGTCGCCGTTACCGTGAAAGTCACATTATCCCCTTCACATATCGCTTGATTAACAGGATCTACCGTTACTACAGGAGCCGCATCAACGGTCAGGTTTACAGTGCTGGATGTTACCGATGGACAATTAGGGCCACTGACATTCACCCGGTAATCAAATCCATTCATACCCAGCAACAGGCCTGTCAAATTTAATGTTGCTCCTGTTTCCCCTGCCATTGGAGTAAAACCACTACCATTATCTTCCTCCCATTGATATGTTATTCCTGACCCTGTCGCTGCAACACTAAAACTGGCATTACCTCCTTCACAACCCGACTGGTCTACTGGTTGTAAGGTAACTAACGGGGATGCATCAACACTCACATTAAGGACTACTGGTGTAATAGCCGTACACCCATTGCTATCTTCATAATTTACGTTCACTGTCTGCGCGCCAGCAGCGGTCCACGTTACCGTTACCGTGTTGTCTGCCGCCCCACCACCTGAGGTTACTACCCCACTCCCTGACACCATCCATATATAATTGATCTGACCTGCTTCGGTCATATACACATTGCCTGTTGTTCCTTCACATAGGCTGTTTGGCCCCCCAAGAGTCGGCACCGGAAGGCTGTTGACCGTAACATTGTAAACTGTTGCCGTTGATGCCGTACAGCCGTTACCGTCTTCGTAATTTACACTCACCGTCTGTGCACCCGCCGTTGTCCACGCTACCGTTACTGTGTTATCTGCCACCCCTCCGCCCGATGTAACCGTACCACCGGCTGATAACAGCCAAATGTAGTTTGTCTGACCCGGATCCGTAGTATATATATTGCCGGTCGAACTCTCACATACATCATTGGAACCTGCCAATGTAGGAACAGGCAGATTATTGACCGTTACATTATACACCGTAGGCGATGTGGCCGTGCAGCCATTACTGTCTTCATAATTTACACTCACTGTCTTGGCTCCGATCAAAGTCCAGGTTACAGTTACCGTATTATCTGCAGCTCCTCCACCCGAGGTGATCGTGCCACCTGCCGATACAGTCCATACGTAATTAGCCTGACCTCCTTCGGTGCCGTATATGTTGCCCGTCAGTCCAAGACAAGCCTGGCTTGGCCCAGAAATTGTAGGAACAGGTAGATTCTGCACTGTAATATTATAAATAGTGGGTATTACACCAGTACATAAATTGCTGTCAGTGTAATTTGCACTTACTGTCTGCGCACCAGCTGTGGTCCACGTTACCGTTACCATATTGTCTGCCGCACCACCACCTGAAGTGATGGTACCGCCTACTGATACAGACCAAACATAATTGGTCTGTCCTGACTCGGTAGAATATACATTGCCTGTAGAACCAATACATGGATTCACCGAACCAGTAACCGTAGGTGTAGGCAGGTTGTTAACCGTAACGTTATAAACCGTTGGTGAAGTAGCAATACAATTGTTGGCATCGGTATAATTAACAGTCACTGCTTGTGCTCCAGCTGTGTTCCATGTCACTGTTGCAGTATTGTCTGCGACTCCTCCTCCTGATGTTATAGTACCACCAGCTGATACAGCCCAAATGTAATTAGACTGACCCGGATCGGTAGTGTATACATGACCACTAGAGCCTTCACACACATTATTTGTACCCGCCAATGCGGGGTTTGCTGCAGGATTTACATTGTAATCAAATGACTCAGTGACTGAACAAGAGAATAAGTCATACTGAACATTAATGGTTATCAGCCCCAATAAGCCACTTGGATCGAAGAAATTACCAGTTACTCCTGAACCAGAAAAAGTAAATGTTCCTCCTGCGGGAACTGCACTAACTCTTAAAGATATATTATCGTCCGGCGAATCATTTTCGCATATATCAACCGGTACACCAGGTACCGTTACCACAGGTTGGCTGATAGTTAATATGATGGTTTCAGCGTCAATGTCAAGATTCTGATCAATGGCGGTGATGGCATAGGCCCCTTCTTCTAATGGTGCATGAGTTACATCGGGAAGAAAAAAAACCGATTGGCCAATGGTACCTACGATAGATTCATTATACAATGGGTTTGTAATTCCATTGATAATAACCGTATATGGGTCAACCCCACCACTAACCGTAACGGTAACTTGTCCACCCGTTGGATCTATACAGGTGGGTTGCTGCGTAACTGCTACACTGACAGTTAACTGCGAAAAACCCGTAGTTAATACTCCTCCAGTAAGAAGCAATGTTAATAATATAGTTCCTGAATATAATCTCATAAATAGAATCGCGTCTATTATTCCACACTGAATTTATTAATTTCAGAGCAGACGTTTCCATCCGTAACGATTGTAATATAATTACCACTCATTGCATTTATCATACTCCGGGATATTGTTTTTAACCGTCCTCCAGCATTTATCCACATTACAGAAAATGGTTGTTGACCCCCGCCTGAAATCCGTAACTCCACATCCGTATACACTCCGTGGTATGTTTGGTCTATCTCTAAACTAAATGATGAATAATTATCCACGATTAAAGAGACCTTTGATATCCATCCCAATTTATCTGTAACATTTGCATTATATTTCCCTGCAGAAAGCGCAATTCTTTGAATATATGGCACGCCTTCATTCCAATATATAACGCAGGGTGGTACACCGTTTTTAATCAATAATTTGATTAATCCATTGTTTTTTACTTTACAGGAAGGCGTTATTTCTGCTGATATCGAAAAATTCTCCCAATTTTGACTGATAGAAATGCCAACAGATGAAATAAAACAGAATGAAAATAAAAATATATTCAAAACTGAAATTTAATATGCTTTACGGCGGGGAAAAATAATATAAAATATCCTTTGCCCGAATATATATTACATTTTTTTACTAAATGTAACTTGTATTTTCGTTTTTTTGCATTAAAAATGGAATTCGCTTAATTTTTGTAATTTTAGTACACTTTTTAAAACATCATTTAGCACTAAATTTTAACGATAATTATGGTATTTGACATTGAATTTATAAAAGCAGTTTACGACCGCCTCCCCGGCAAGATAGAAGCCGCAAGAAATGCAGTAAGCAAACCGCTTACACTAATCGAAAAAAATCTATATACACACTTGTTTGAAGGAAAAGCTACGCAATCCTTTGAAAGAGGCAACTCTTATGTTGATTTTGCTCCGGACCGGGTAGCAATGCAAGATGCTACAGCTCAAATGGCATTACTGCAATTCATGATGGCCGGAAAGAAAAAGGCTGCCGTACCGTCAACCGTCCATTGTGATCATCTGATCCAGGCCAAGAGCGGTGCTATCGAAGACCTGAAAACAGCAAAAACAGCGAATGCAGAGGTATTTGACTTTCTTGAAGCGGTTTCATCCAAATACGGAATTGGTTTTTGGAAACCTGGCGCAGGTATTATTCACCAGGTTATTCTGGAAAATTATGCTTTTCCGGGAGGAATGATGATCGGAACCGATTCGCATACCGTTAATGCCGGTGGCCTTGGAATGATTGCCATTGGCGTTGGGGGGGCAGATGCCGTAGATGTGATGGCAGGAATGCCCTGGGAATTGAAATTCCCTAAATTTATTGGCATAAAGTTAACAGGGAAATTAAGCGGTTGGACAAGCGCCAAAGATGTGATATTAAAAGTTGCGGGCATTCTCACCGTAAAGGGAGGTACAGACTGCATCGTTGAATATTTTGGCGAAGGTGCAGAAAGTATCTCATGTACGGGTAAAGGCACCATTTGTAATATGGGCGCTGAAATTGGGGCCACCACATCCATTTTCGGGTATGATGCTTCCATGGCTGCATACCTGTCTGGTACCGAGCGTGAAGAAGTTGCCGTTCTTGCTGACCAGGTAAAAGAACATCTTACAGGCGATCCGGAAGTTTATGCTAATCCAGAAAAATATTTCGATGAGCTCTTTGAAATAAATCTTTCTGAGCTTGAACCGCATATAAACGGCCCGTTTACACCTGACAGGGCTACTCCAATATCGGAATTCGCCAATGAAGTCAGGAAAAACGACTGGCCTGAAAAACTGGAAGTGGGGCTAATTGGATCATGTACAAACTCATCATATGAAGATATTACACGTGCCGCATCGATTGCACAGCAGGCTATCGATAAAAATCTCAAAGCAAAATCTGAGTATACAATTACACCGGGATCAGAAATGGTACGGTTTACTGTTGAAAGGGATGGATACCTGGATATATTTAAAAAAATGGGAGGCGTAGTGCTTGCAAATGCTTGTGGCCCTTGTATCGGTCAATGGGCAAGACATACCAACGACCCGAACAGAAAAAATTCCATAATCACTTCTTTCAACCGCAATTTTGCCAAAAGAAATGACGGAAATCCAAATACCCACTCGTTTGTGGCCTCTCCCGAAATTGTAACCGCAATGGCGATAGCGGGTGATCTGACATTCAATCCATTAACAGATAGCCTGGTAAATGAATCCGGAGAAAATGTGAAACTTGAAGAGCCATCCGGAATTGACTTTCCTGTAAAAGGATTTGCTGTTGAAGACAACGGTTATCTTGCCGCGATTGAAAATGGTGATTCCATAGAGATCATTGTGGATCCGGATTCGAAGCGTCTGCAGTTGTTAACTCCTTTTGAGCCCTGGAACAACGAAAATATAACAGGAATGAAGCTGCTGATAAAAGCTAAAGGCAAATGTACAACCGACCATATTTCAATGGCCGGACCTTGGTTGCGATATCGTGGACATCTGGATAATATCTCCGAAAACCTGCTTACTGGAGCCCTTAATTATTTTAATGAAGAATCGGATTCGGTAAAAAATGCACTTACAGGTGAATATGGCTCAGTGCCTGGCACAGCCAGGGCATTAAAGGCGGCAGGAATACCTACCATAGTGGTAGGCGATCATAACTACGGCGAAGGATCTTCGCGTGAGCATGCAGCCATGGAACCGCGACATCTTGGTGTACGAGTCGTATTGGTAAAATCATTCGCCCGAATTCACGAAACTAACCTGAAAAAACAGGGAATGCTGGCGCTTACTTTTACTAATGAAAACGACTTTGACAAAATTCTGGAGGATGATACAATTGACACACTGGACCTTACCGGATTCGCGCCCGGAAAGCCTGTTACCCTGCTTTTGAAGCATGCTGATGGATCTTCCGATCAGATAGTTACAAATCACACGTACAATAATAATCAGATCGAATGGTTCAGAGCCGGTTCTGCACTGAACCTTATACGGAGAAATCAATAAATAAGCAAAAATTAAATTATTTCGGATAATTAGGGGAATTATCTAATGTGTAAATGCATTTCGTTTTTTTATGTAGTTTCTAATGTAAGTACGATGAAATAATCTGAAATTGTGAATTCCATATATCAGCTCATTGAATCCAAACAAGGCTAAACTGTGTGTTTCAGTTGTTTTTTTGGCGTGATCCCGAATTTTTTCTTGTATGCGGCTATAAAATGACTCGGATTGGCATATCCAATGCGGTGCGCTATTTCCTTAATATTCATACCCTTTATTTCAAGCAACTGACGTGCTTTCTGCATCCGGTATTCCGACAGATACGCATGCACCGAGGTACCATACATACTTTTAAATCCGATTTTCAACTTATATTCATTGGTACCTACCGCCCTGGCAAGGTCACGAATGGAGGGTGGTTGCTGAAGATCGCCGACAACAATGTCTCTAGAAGCTTTTATTTTTTCCATCTCGAGATGATCGTTTACAAAAGGACACTGAATTTCAAGTTTACTTTTTACCTCCGTCTTCATTATAAAATAACTAATAATCTCCATTACTTTACCCTGTAGGTATAACTTCTGTTGTGCATTTGAAAAAGGATGGTTAAATATCTGATAAAATATCACTGATACTTCCGGATGAATCGGCTTATTCGTAAAATATTTTTTCATTTTAAAAGAGGACATAAATATATTCAGTGATTCTCTGTCAGCTCCGAAATCGCTTCCGAAAAGTGAATGGAGCTTTCCGATTGATATAGCAAGCACATGCAATGTGCAGTCGGTTTCCGGGTGGATATTAATTTCTGATTGAGCATAAGGATAGGAAAACATCATCAAACTCCCACAGTTCATCACCTCTATGGCGGCAGGATCCTGCAGTTCGAAATTTATCTTGCAATCATCAGACAGAAAAAATAATATATAGCTTTTATCTATTTCAATTTTTATTTCATTACCGGAAGGTATCGAAACAGAAAATGCCTGTGAAGCATCGTCTATCAGTACTTGCTCAACACCTGATATGCCTTCAGGAAAGACAACCGGTGCTACATTAGGTTGTTCTATGGTCACAATTTTATGTTTAAAATCTGTGAAGTTACTTGTTTACATTCTATACAACCAAATAATTCAAAGTATTGGTTCAGCTAATTTATCCGTTTTTGGATACTTTTTATACGAGTTGCGACATCTTTTTTCTCAATAATTATCAATTTTTGCAATGAATAAAATGAATAAAATCCTGGCATTCATATTGACTTTAGTTATTATAGAAGGATTCGGACAGAATCAGGAAGTATTTTATTTTTTTGATAGCGATAATAACAAACCAGTCGAAGGTGTTTTTGCAAAAACTTATGAACCCGCCTCAAACAAATGGAACTATTACGTTTCTGATTCAAAAGGAAGAATAACCTCTGATGCGTTCACGTATCCACTACTAGTGTGGTTATCACACATTAATTATTCGCCGGTTCTGGATACGATAACAGTCAAAAGCCCCAAAACCATATTATTAACTCCTGCCTTAATAAAGCTTGAAGAAGTAGTAATTACCGGTCAGTATGAACCGCAGTCGGCAGAAAATTCTGTTTATCATATTACATCTATCAGCCGGGCAGAAATCGTATCCAAAGGAGCGATGAACCTCGAAGAAGTGTTGAATACCGCCTTAAATGTAAGGCTTCAGAAAGATCCTGCAACAGGTACAACCAGCATTCGTCTTCAGGGAATATCAGGCGAAAACATTAAACTGCTTATTGATGGAGTGCCACTGGCAGGACGAGTTGGGGGTCAGTTAGACATTAACCAGATTGATTTAAACCTGATCGAAAAAATTGAAATTGTGGAAGGACCAATGGCGGTAAGTTATGGAAGCAATGCCATGGGTGGAGTGATTAATGTCATTACAAAAAAAAATAACGCAGACAAATGGTTTATCCATGCCGTTCTTAGCGAGGAAACCGTGGCAGAAGAATACGGATTTGAACAGGGAATACATAATCAGCATGTTTCCGGTGGACTCAACATTTCAGATAATGTATATAGCCAGATGTCACTTTCGCATAATTATTTTGGTGGTTATTACGGCGATGAAGAAGGGAGGTCAACAAGGTGGGATCCTAAAAGTCAATTTTTGGGAAGCTTCCTGTTAAAATATAGCCCAACCCGTTTTAAATCATTTTATAAGTTTGATTATCTGAAGGAAAAAATAGAAAATAAAGGTGAAGTAACGGGTATTTTCAATCCGATTGCCCTGGATGAAGAGTATGAGACTAATCGGTTCATACATCAATTTCAACTCGGATATAAGGTTTCAAATACTTCCCGTATTAACACGCTTTTTGCGTTCACCAATTATCAAAGGATTAAAAGGCAATATGTAACTAATTTAAAAACAGGAGAAAAACCACTTTCAAAAGCTACAGGTGCCCAAGACACAACCCAATTAAATGAATTTAACTTCAGGGGATCATATTTAAATCTCGCCTCTTCAGGTAACATCTCTTACGAAGCCGGTTATGATATAACACTTGAAAGCGGGCAGGGAGGAAGGATTATCGGATCAGAAAAAAAAGTAATTAATGATTTTGGGTTTTTCGGTTCAACAGAAATTGTTGCCGGACCCTGGAAAATTCGCCCGGGTCTGAGAATATCATATAACTCCCTTTACCACACACCTATAATACCCTCATTAAACGTAATGTGGCGCAACACGAATTTTGGATTACGATTTGCCTATGGAAGAGGTTACCGTGCTCCAACCATCAAAGAACTTTATCTGGAATTTGTAGATTCAAGTCACCGTATTTTCGGAAATGACAAACTGGCACCTGAAGACGGACACCATCTGGATTTTGGAATAACTCTTACACCTAAAAAATCTGGAATCCTTACGTATAAACCAGAATTGGGATTTTTTTTCAATGCGTTGAACAACAAAATAACGTTCGGACAATCTCCCAAAGACCCAACGGTTACCACGTATATTAATATCGATAAATTCAAATCTGTTGGAGGAGATGTATCCGTCAAGTATAGATTAGAAAAATTGTTTGGGGAAGTCGGGGTAGCTTATACTGGACGTTTAAGTGAATTCGAAGATATTTCAAATAAAAGTTTTCTGTTTTCTCCAGAAGCTGTATTCAATGTTTCCTATCAATTATCCCAAATAATATCCCTGGGTCTATATTACAAATTCACTGGTTCATTACCGAGGTATTTTATTTCGGAAACCAATGAACCAGAACTCACGAAAACCGATTCATACAATTGGCTTGACCTGACTTCAGTTATTAAAATATCTAAGACTTTCAGAACCACACTCGGAATTAAGAACCTGCTTAATGTAACAGATATAAATGCCGGCCTTGGAGGAGATACACACAGTGGTGGTTCAAGCCTGCCAGTTTCATATGGGATATCAGGATTTCTAAAACTTGAACTAAATATCAATGGAAACAATTTTTAAACAATGATTTTATAAACAATGAAACACAATTTACTCTACTACTCGATTCTTTTATCATTTGCAATTGTAGCATGCAATAATGATGAAATATTAGAAATTCCCATATCTGAAGGTGCCATTCTGGACATCGAGGTGGGTGGCCCTACGCAGCCCAATCAAGTTTATGTAGATTTTAGCACTGATATGCAGACGGCAGTTCATAAATCTATATGGGATATCGCTTTTTATTCAGGCAGTGAATTTGTTGTCATACTTAATTCAGCCACCGAGGTAATGGCACAGAATTTACAGAAGTCTGATTGGGCGCAGGTCGAAGAATCAGATTATGAAGGATTCAAAGAACAAATGAATGTAGATGCCATCTTCAGCAATTTATTTAGCCCCCCACCCTACCCGGATTGGTTTGCTGAAAGCTCAAACTGGATTGATAGTCCCGATGGTGATTTAAATAATACAGCAATAGAGAAAATTTCTGCCACTGAGGATGTGAATAACATTTATTTCATCAACAGAGGGCAAACCCCGGAAAGAATCCCCCGAGGGGAATACCTGGTAAGAGTGGTACGAAGTGGAAACGGATATAAAATCGAATTCAAAATTCCGGGATCTGCCGAAATGCAAACTACTGAAATTGCCAAAGACGAAAATTTCAACTTAGTATATTTCAATTTTGACAATGGGATTGTAACCAGTGAACCGAAAAAAGACTTATGGGACATCGCTTTTACCACTTATATGGAGAAACTTGATGTTGGCGGTGGAATATTTATCCCATATCGTTTTCAGGATTATGTCATTCAAAATCGAACCAATGCAAAAGTTGCCGTACGTGAAATTGAGGAATCGGAATCTGTTTTCGATGCTTATGAAAGATTCACGCTAGATGACACCAACTCGCTTGTATTTAATAATGATCTTAATAACATTGGCAGCACATGGAGATCAGTAGCTTCCCCAACTCCCGGCTCGGTAACAGGAGTGAAAGATGACCGATTTTACATTGTCGAAGATTCATCAGGAAATTTTTATAAACTTTTATTTACTCAAATGCTTAATAATGAAGGTGAAAGAGGATTTCCTCAGATTACGTATGAATTGTTAAAATAATTTTCAATAAATGAAGGAAATAGCACACTACATACCAATAATTACATTTTTTTTCTCTATCTATTTTGCTTTTGGGCTTTGGAAACATTATAGAAGAAAGCCTGAAGCAAAATACCTGATGTGGTGGCTGATCGGGATTATCACATACGGAGTAGGTACGTTTACCGAGAGCTATAATGTATTGATCGGCTGGGATATAATTAATTACAAAGCCTGGTATATTTCAGGGGCGCTTCTTGGAGGTGCTCCCCTGGCTCAGGGTACAGTTTATCTTTTGATGAAAAAGAAAACAGCTAACCGGCTAACAGTTGCTCTTGTACTTTTCATTTTCATTGCATCTATAGCAGTGGCCTTCAGCCCAGTGAAGCCCGAAGCGCAGGAAGTAGGCAGGCTTACCGGAAGTATGCTTAGCTGGCAGTGGTCGAGATATTTCTCTCCGTTTATTAATATCTATGCACTGATATTTCTAGTAGGCGGGGCCGCTTATTCCGCATTCAAATACTGGAAAATGGCATCTGAAAGAATGGCCAACACCCGGTTTTTAGGAAATGTTTATATTGCAATAGGCGCTTTGTTGCCTGGTATCGGGGGCTCATTTACTCGTTTTGGTTACGAAGAGGTATTGTTTGTTACTGAACTCATGGGTATTCTATTGATTTATGCAGGATACAGAATAATGCAATCCGATAAAATCGTATCTATACACAAGTTCCAAAAACAGGAAGCACTATCTAATGCCACTTTAGGCAGCGTTAAATAATCATGGTATATCAGCATTGATTTCGAAAAATCAAGGATATAGGTATATTTGCGGTTAAATACCTTATCCATGAAAAAACAAATGGTAACTACAAAACGGTCGCTTACTCTTGAAACAGAGGAACGACTGAATCAGCAGATACTGCTTGAAGGTAAATCATCTGCATACTACCTGTCAATGGCCTCATGGTGTGATACGAAAGGCTATTCCACGTCTTCTGATTTTTTGTATCGGCACTCTGAAGAAGAGCGTCAGCATATGCTCAAATTGTTTGGTTATGTAAATGATGCCGGCGGCCATGCGCTTCAACCGGAAATTACAGGGATACCGCATGATTTTAAAAGCCTTCGTGAAATATTTGAACTCATTCTTGAACATGAGATCGAAGTCACAAAATCTATCAACGAGTTAGTAGACCATTGTTTTTCAATAAAAGATTTTACTACATTTCATTTTCTACAATGGTATGTGATTGAACAGCGCGAAGAAGAAACACTGTCACGCAGGGCACTTGAGCTATTTGATATTATCGGAGAAGATGGCGTTGGTTTATGGACGATTGATCAGGAAATCGGAAATCTTGAAAATTTCATTCAAAAATCTGGTCCTGGAAATATGGATGCTCCAAACTAACCCCGTCAACTAAGAAACGTCTTTTCAGGGCGATACAGCCTGCATCATTATAGCGCAAACATAAGCACCATAGGTCCCAATTACGTATCCAAATACGGCAAGCAGCACACCCACCGGAGCTAACGATGGATGAAATGCAGATGCCACAACTGGAGCTGAAGCCGCTCCCCCTATATTTGCCTGACTTCCGACCGCAACAAAGAAAAACGGAGCTCTAATGAGCTTCGCCACTGTGAGTAACAGAATTATATGAACCATCATCCATAAGGCGCCTACCACAAACAATCCCGGATTATCAAAGACGGCCATGATATTCATATGAGTTCCGATGGTTGCAACCAACACGTATATCATCACGGTCCCCAACCTGCTGGCACCAACACCCTCGAGCTTTTTGAACCGTGTGAATGACAGCCCCAGGCCAATTGCTGTGGCAATTACTACTAGCCAGAAAAACGATTTTGTTAAACTGAATCGGGCAAGGTAGGGTGCATTTTCCTGGATGAAAGGGGCGATGCTGTCAGCCATCAGGTGGGCAATACCCATTGCACCAAAACCCACACCAAGTACAACCATACTTTCGGACAAGGTGGGGATTTTGGCAATGCTTTTACGGTATACTTCCACCCTGAGTTTTACTTGTTCGATCGCCGAAGCATCCGCTTTCAGGAATTTATCGATGCTTTCAGCTCTGCTTGCACCATAAAGCAAAAATGCCATCCAGATATTGGCTAAGATCACATCTACAGCAATCATCATCGAAAACAGGTCGCCGCTGGGTTCAAATACCTCAAACATTGTTGCCTGGTTTGCACTACCACCAATCCAACTTCCGGCAACCGTTGACATACCACGCCAGACTTCTTCCGGCCCCGACCCGCCCACAATCTCAGGAGCCACCATAGAAGTAAGCAGGATTGCAATTGGACCTCCGAGAATAACACCTACCGTACCGGTAAGGAACATGATTATAGCTTTATTACCTAATTTTAATATCTCTTTTAGATCTACACTGATAGTAAGAAGCACAAGACTTGCCGGTAACAGATACCGGGATGCCACAAAATACAAATTTGAATTCTCGCCGGATATTATCCCTATTGAATTTAATACAGATGGTATGAAATAGCACAATAAAATGGCCGGTATGAATGTATAGAACTTTTTCCAGAATGGAGTTTGTAATGTTGAAGTATAAAAAACCAACATCAGAATTATCATTAGCAGGCCGAAAACTACAGCATCATTGGTGATCAATGCTGTATTCGAGTTTTCCATAATCAAAATAATATAAATCAGAACACTTAAACAGGCAATTTACAAATCTTTATAAATGCTCAAAAATTCACTCATCATCATGGCAGTTGCACCCCAGACCTCATGTTCTTTTATGGCATAATAAGGGGCTTGAATACTGAATCCGATACTTACTTTAAATGATTTGGTTTTGACAACATTCGAATCCAGCAATAACGATAAGGGAACCTCAATAATTTCAGCAACCTCACGCTGCTCAATCCTGAAATTTGGCCTTTTGCTCATATAACCTACCACTGGCAAAACTTTAAAATTGCTGGCTGCTATAAATAACTCTGATAATACACCCAGAACCCGGACTTCATTTTCAGGTATGCCAAGTTCTTCGGATGATTCACGAAGTGCCGTATAAATAAGATCCGGATCGCTGTCTTCCTTTTTACCTCCCGGAAAACTCACCTGGCCACTATGAGCACCACTATACTCCGTTCTCAACATCAATGGCAGATGTAGTTCACCATTGTATGGATATAATAATACCAAAACACCTCCGGGACTCGTTTCCGAAAAAAGATTAAAACCAGATGGGTCGATGTGCTTCAGTACCGGAGCCATCTGCTGCTGGACCGCTTCCCCAGGAAGTGCTTCTTTCAGCCTTGCTTTCAAACGTTCGATTATCTTATCCATATTCCTTCTGTGGAAAAATAAAAAGAATTAAAATACAATCAGTAGAATTTCCAAGAATAGTAGATAACAGAGACGGTTATAAATTTTCGTTATTATTCTGCATAAATTTTATACTGTTAATCTGAATATCTTGTTGTTTTATAGTTTTACCGGTTTGGCGAAATGTGAATGCATTAATCAGCAGGCCGTATTTGATTCAGAGTTGACAATTCTTAACTTTAAATCCGTAACTATTTTTATCAACTGGAAGTTTCCTAATCAAGCTTGTATTTGAAGATGAAAAAAAGAAGCAAGTTACTTAGATAGATGTGGCAAACTACTAGTAAAGATTATTGTAAACTATTCTGAAAATGTCTGCATCAAAGAACCTTGGAAAATGCTTATGAAAGCAA
>JACZXH010000034.1 GCA_022571715.1 Bacteroidota bacterium
TAAACAGGTGAAACATAGAAGCGGTAAATCCGAGCCCGGCTTCCCCGCTGTAACCTGAAACACCCAGTGCCATCATCATATAGCCTATTTGCGAGATAGTGGAGTAGGCGAGTATCTTTTTTATATCAGTTTGTGTAATGGCTATAAGTGCAGCAAATAATGATGTAAATGCACCGATGAACGCAATCACTTCTAGTGCTTCCGGAGCTGCCAGGCTGTATATCGTAAACATTCTCGCAACCAGGAAAACTCCTGCAACCACCATAGTGGCAGCATGGATAAGAGCAGATATTGGTGTTGGGCCTTCCATTGCATCTGGCAGCCAGATGTGAAATGGAAACATTGCGGATTTACCTGCTCCGCCCATGAATACAAGTATCATAGCCCAAGTGAGTGTGGATAAACCCAGGAAAGTACCGCCAATGGTTTGTGTTATCAACGTCCCGTTAGGGTTTGTGATTTCTGAAAAACTGAATGTTCCTGTATAATAAGACAGCATTAATATGCCGATTAGAAAACCAAGATCTGCAAACCGCGTGACGATAAACGCTTTTTTTGCCGCTGCTACGGCAGAAGGTTTCTGATAATAGTGTCCGATCAACATGTAAGACGACAACCCAACTAATTCCCAGAAAACATATATCTGAATCAGGTTTGTTGCCAGAACAAGACCTAGCATGGAAAATGAAAATAACGACAGAAAGGTAAAATACCTTGCATATCCATCGTCGCCTTTCATATATCCCGTACTGTAAATGTGCACCATTAGCGATACAGTAGTTATAACCACCAACATCATCACCGATATAGAATCAATCAGGATACCCATATCAATCACAAGCGTATCAGAAAGTCGATACCATGTAAATGAAGCAGCTTCGATTGCTGAATATGATTCAGTTGCATTCAGAAAGAAATACTGGATTGCAGCGAAATATGATAATACAGTGGCAATACTGATAACTCCTATCGAAATCGCAGCAGTAAGCGAGGGTTTTAGTTTGCCGCTGAGAATTCCTGTAAAAACAAATGAGGCAAACGGAAGAATAAGTATCCAGATTGTATATTGATAGTTTTCCATATCCTATCAATCAGTACTTCATTTCAGTTACTTCATCCACATCGATAGAACGGATGTTTCTGTATAAATTAATAAAAATTGCGATGGCTACCGCCGCCTCAGCCGCTGCAATACCGATCACAAAAAGGGCAAAAAAGTGGCCTTCAAGCCTTTCGGAATATAAATATCTGTCTATCGCAACGAAATTAATGTTTACTGCGTTCAGCACGAGCTCAACACTTATGAGCATTGTGATCATGTTTTTTCGAGTAAGAAATCCATATACGCCGGTGAAAAAGATCAGCGTACTTACTATCAGGATGTGCGATAAAGGGATATCTTCAATCATGATTCAGGCTTCTTTTCACGTTTTGCAATTACAATTGCTGCGACCATTGCAGCCAGCAACAAAATACTTATAACTTCAAACGGCAGTACATACCCGTATTTACCATAACTAAGCAGTTGTGTGCCTATTTCTGCTACCGTGATTTCAGGACTGTCAGCAACTACCGGATTAAATCTATGGTTAGTTATTACGGACAAGACAACACTTGCCCCGATCAACGATACCAGTGCAGCAATGATAATTTCTACGGGTTTTACAACCTGGAGTTTTTCATTAAGATGGCTTGTCAGTAGTATTGAAAAAATGAACAATACCAAAATACCACCCATATAAACCACTACCTGAACGGCTGCCAGAAACATATAATCAAGCACCAGAAAAAAAATTGCAACTCCAATGAGTACAAACAACAGAAAAATGGCTGCTCGTAATAACTTCCTGGAGGTAACAGACATAATGGCAAATATTAGCACCAATGCTGAGCCCATGTAAAATGTAATAGCAAGTACAGAAATCAGCGTACTCCCTCCATGAGTTTTGATCCGGGTTTATTCAATACTTTGGTAAGTTGCGACCTGTCGAATACAGCATGTTCAAAATCCTGTGACATTTTAATGGCATCTGTCGGACAGGACAAAATACACAGGTTACAGAATGTGCACATTGACAAATGATATACAAACTTGTCTATCACTTTTTTCTTTTTGCCGTCAGGCATTTCAATTCGCTTGCTTATGATCTCGATGGTACCGTTTGGGCAGACCACTTCACATGCCGAACATCCAGTGCACATATGCTCATTATCCTCATTATGGGTAAGCACAACCTCCCCTCGAAACATGTCAAACATTTTTAGTGTTTCTCTGTTTTCAGGGTATTGTTGAGTGATAATTTCTTTGGGATGTGATATATAGTGGCCTGTTATGGCCATGCCCTTAATAAGTGTTCTCAGGGCACTGATTATGCTGATTATATATTTTACGATTGCTTTCATCTGTTAAAAATGCCAACCCATTAAGACAATAAATGCCATGACAAGAATATTTACAAGATTTATAGGCAACAGATATTTCCATTCCAGCCTGAGCAACTGATCGATGCGTAAACGGGGGAATGTCCATTTAAACCACATCATCAGGAATATAAGGAAAGCAACTTTTCCAAAAAACCAGAATAACGAGGGAATAAAATCCATGATCTTGTTGAATCCTTCCCAGTTTCCGATGTGGAATGGCATCCATCCTCCCAGAAAAACAGTGGCTCCAATGCCTGCGATAATAAACATATTTACAAATTCTGCAAGGAAAAAGAAGGCAAACTTCAAGCCTGAATACTCAGTATGGTAACCTGCTGTAAGCTCCGATTCGGCTTCAGGTAGATCAAAAGGCCCCCGGCCGGTTTCGGCTGTACCAGCTATCATAAAAATAATGAAAGCAATCATGGCAGGAATATGTCCGCGGAAAATCCACCAGCCTGTTTCCTGGCTTGCAATGATCTCTGAAAACTGCAGACTTCCGGCAAGAATCACCACAGTAAGCAAAGACAAACCAACAGAAAGTTCATAGCTCACTACCTGGGCGCCGCTACGCATTGCACCGATCAGTGAATATTTATTGTCACTTGACCAGCCTGCAATGAGAATACCAATCACGCCGAAGGAAGAAACGGCTGTCAGATAAAGAATCCCAATGTCAAAGTCGAGGGCATGTAGTCCCTTGGCAAACGGCATGGCTCCAAGAGCCAAAAAAGTAGAAAGGATAATGATGAACGGAGCAAGATTAAAAAGGAACTTATCCGCATTTTTAGTTACAAGAGGCTCTTTTAAAATCAGTTTTATTGCGTCGGCAGCCGTCTGAGCAATTCCCCACTTTCCTACACGCATGGGCCCCAGCCTCAACTGAAAAAATGCAGCAATTTTCCTTTCGGCATATACTAGTACCAATCCCAGCAGGGTAAATAATATCATGAAGGCAGAAGCAATGATTATAAATTCAATTATGGTCACCGCTGTTGGGGATAAATTGACACTCAGGCTTGCATGTATCGAATCAGTTAAATTTTTAAAGTCGTAAATATTCATAGTGCTATCTGTCAATATCAGGTATCACAAGATCAAGGGTTGACATAATAACTACCAGATCTGCAATTTTTGCCCCTTTCGCCATGCGATTCAAAGCCGACAAATTTGAAAATCCCGGAGACCTGAATTTCAGCCTGTAAGGGCTTTTACCACCTTCACTTATGATATACACGCCGAACTCTCCCCTTGCAGTTTCAACCTTCTGATAATACTCGCCTTTGGGGAGTTTGATGACTGCCTTGGTTTTTACCTTATAATCACCTTCAGGAATATTATCTATCAATTGTTCAATGATCGACATCGATTCCCACATTTCCTGAATTCGCACCTTGTAACGGGCGTACGAATCACCTTCTTCTCTGAGTACTTCATTAAAGTCAACCTGTGTATATGCGCTGTAAGGATTATGTTTTCTGATATCATTTGAGAACCCCGATGCCCGTCCTGTAGGACCTGTTACTCCAAAAGAAATAGCGTCTTCCTTGGAAAGTACTCCGACTCCTTTGGTTCTCAGTTCAAAAATGACATTTTCGGTCAGCAATTGGTCATACTCAGGAAGTTTTTTCTTGAAATGCGTAACAAATGCTTTTGTACCCTTCTGGAAGTTTGGGTGAATATCAAACATCAAACCACCCGGCACATTATAATTCATGGTTAGACGCGCTCCGCAAGTTTCTTCAAAAATATCAATGATCATTTCACGGTCTCGAAATCCGTACAAAAATGAAGTAATGGCTCCCAGGTCCATACCAAATACACCCCACCAAAGCTGGTGTGATGAAAGCCGTGTCAGCTCGGAGATAATAGTCCGTATTACTTTGACACGGTCCGGTATTTCCACCTCAAGGCCTTGCTCTACGGCCAGGGACACCGCTTCGTTATTCATATGAGACGAGAGGTAATCCATTCTGTCAGTGAGGTGAATAATTTGTGTATATGAATCCTTCTCACACATTTTTTCGATGCTACGATGTATGTATCCAAGGTGCGGCTCTACATTATGAATGATTTCACCTTCGAGAGTAAGCAAAAGTCGCAACACGCCGTGAGTGGATGGGTGCTGGGGTCCCATATTGATGAAATATTCCTGGGTTTCGAGCGGTTTACCTGTATTCTTATTTGTAGCTATTTCTTCCATTTTCGCTTATAAATCAATAATATTTACTTTATCAACATAATCTTTCCGGAGTGGATATCCCACCCAGTCATCATCAAGGAATATCCTTCTCAGATCGGGATGATTCCGGAATTTTATTCCAAACAGGTCAAATACCTCTCTTTCATGAAATTCAGCTGTTTGCCATATATCAGATACCGTATCAATTTCAGGCTTTTCACGACTATCGATTTTAGCCTTCAAGACTATACTATGTCCATGTATTGTGGATTTCAGATGATATACAACGGTCATGTGATCGGGCCAGTCTACGCCTGTGAGGCAAAACAGGAAATCAAACAGGGTATCTTCTGATTCACGGAGGTTTTTTGCAAGATTATGGAGTTTGGCGAAAGGAAAGGTAGCATTCAGATAGCCTCCGGCTTCCTCAAACTCAGCTTCCGGCACAATGGATAGAATTCTTTCTTTTAGTTGCTCCTGTTCCATCATCATTTTTGCTCATATAAAATCGTCCAAAGGCTTACGCAGTCTCCTAAGTTGATTCTTTTGCAATTTATTTGTAGATCCAACCTCGTAAATTCTCCTGGAAAATCCTTAAGAAACTCTCTTTTCTCTGATCTCTCTTTTGTATTTCAATAAGTCTTATGTCAATCCCACTTTAATGCATTCTTCTTCCAGGCATAGAGTAATCCCAGGCCAAGGATCACGAAAAAGATCAGAATCTCAATAAAAGCAGTCATCCCCATGCTTTTCATCACCACAGCCCATGGAAATATAAAAACGGTTTCCACATCGAAAATAAGGAAAATAATAGCAAAGAGATAATAACCAACCCGGAACTGAATGAATGACGTACCTTTAGTGGGAATGCCACATTCATAAGGCTCCTCTTTGACTTTATTTTTTGATTTCGGTGCAACAATCCAGGAAAGGATTATGCCTACTCCTACAATTACGATCGCACTGATAACAAAAAGGATTAAAGCGCTCTTATCCATGGTTTTAAATATGAAGTATTTAAATCAGTGTTTGAAAATACTATTATTTTCTTGTAATTCTCGAAATTGTCCACTCAATTATACACTGAAACGGGGCAGCGTAAAATACTACAACAATTCTTCAATAATTTTATCGACGGTCAGGCCTTCCGCTTCCGCTTTAAAATTGCGCACCATTCTGTGCCTAAGCGTAGGTTTTGCAATTTCACGGATATCTTCGATGTCAGGAGAGTATTTTCCATTGATCAGGGAATTGCATTTTGCAGCAAGTACCAGATACTGTGATGCCCTCGGCCCGGCACCCCATTCAAGAAAATCGGTTGCTATGGCTGGCGACCTCTCCATACCTGGCCGGGACTTATGCACTAGGTTAACTGCATATTCTATTACATTATCAGCAATTGGCACCTGTCGAACAAGGTGTTGAAACCGTACAATTTCTTCTCCGCTCATAATCTGATTAATATGCACTGTTATATCCGATGTAGTTGTTTTTACGATTGTAATTTCATTGTCGTACGAAGGGTAGTCAAGAAAAATGTTAAACATAAACCGGTCAAGCTGGGCTTCCGGAAGCGGGTAGGTACCTTCCTGTTCGATCGGGTTCTGTGTAGCAAGCACAAAAAACGGCATCTCCAGTGCATACCTTTTGCCAGCAATCGTGACGGCATATTCCTGCATGCATTCGAGTAGTGCAGCCTGTGTTTTGGGGGGTGTGCGGTTAATCTCGTCAGCAAGAATGATATTTCCAAATATAGGTCCTTTCACAAAATGAAAATTTCTTTCCTTATCCAGCGTTTCGGCACCAAGTATATCGGAAGGCATCAGGTCTGGAGTAAACTGGATCCGGTTAAATTTCAGGTCAAGTGCTGAAGCAATGGTGTGAATCAGCAGCGTTTTTGCCAACCCAGGCACGCCCACAAGCAGGCAATGACCCTGACAGAATATTGATGTAAGTATCAGATGTACCGTTTCCTCTTGCCCGATAATCACTTTTCCAATTTCTTCGCGTAATTTCACAAATGCTTCAGCAAGACCATCTGCTGCTTCTACTGTCGATTTAAATTCTTTCATTACTGATTATAATTCACAGACCAATGATACTACTTAATCGGCGATTGTGTTTATATAACGCGTCTAAGATATTGATTTTGTTCACTTTGGCTCATTCTCTTCCATCGTGCCTATATTGTGATTGATCGGGGGTGTCTCAGAAGTAGAGCCGATATTCTGAACGAAGTTAAGAATCTGTAACTGGCTACTTAATTAATATTTACAGATCCTTCGCTCGCGTCTGCCTATCTGCGGACAGGCTCAGAATGACGTTATTTTGATCTTTTAAGACAGCCCAGGTCAAACTATACGATCTGGTCTTAACCCCTCTTTTAAAGTCCACACAGTAATCACCCTTACGGAGACCACCCGACAGGTATGGAATGGCGTGGTAGTCGCTCAATCTTATTCAAAAATATAAATTTGTACCACCTAAATGCATATATCTATACTTAATTTATACCCAGAATGTTGCATTTTTCATATTCCTGGTCAACAAGTATAAAGAAATTATATTTTGAATTCTCAAACCATTGCTGTTCTGCTTTCGCTTTCTTTTCGTTTAAGGATGCCGATTTGATTTTCTGCCAATCGTCTTTCAAATTTGCCTGGTGAGGTTTATAAGCCGATTTATAATATATAAGCCTTACGGCACGTTTGCCATTTGGCATTTTATATTCAAGGGGTTCACTTAATTCACCAACCTTTAGTGTACCTGTTAATTTGAAATAAATATCCGGATCAATCTGTTCGGTAGGAATGCGGTCAGATCCAGTTGCATCTGTAAAATAACCTCCATTTTGGCCGGTCATCTTTTCGTCCGATAGTTCTTTAGCCAGTGTTTCGAAAGGTATGCTGTCAACCACAATGAGAGTCCGGATGCTGTCCAATTCATTTTTTGCCTGCTCAATTTCTGCCTGTGTGATTTCAGGAATAATAAGTATATGACGTACTCGGTATTCATTACCCCGTCTTTCGAGTAGCTGAATAAGGTGGAATCCAAATTCCGTTTCAACCGGATCAGATAATTCTCCTACGTCAAGTTTAAATGCGACTGCTTCAAACTCCGGCACAAATTCACCTCGTTTAATAAAATGATTGTACTCACCACCATTGGATGCTGATCCCGGATCCTGCGAATATTTTGTGGCCATGGCAGCAAATTCTTCACCATTCAAAATCTTACCTTTTACATCATATAGCAATGCTTTGGCTTCGGCTTTTTGTTGTTCACTTAACTCAGGAATTTTTACAATCTGCCCGATAGTAACTTCTTCAGAGAAATATGGCAGGCTGTCTTTGGGTATCCGGTGATAAAATTGCCTGATTTCTGAAGGGGTAACGTTTACATCCTCTGTGATTTTGCGGTTCATCCTTGATATAATCAACTGATCTTTCAGCTGATCTCTTATTTCCTCTTGAATCTGCTCAAGGGGTTTGCCGTAAAATGCTTCGAGTTCTTCTTCTGACCCGCCGAACTGGTTGACGAAGTACTGCATTCGGTTCTCAAGTTCAAGGCTTACCTCAGCATCCAAAACAATCACCGAATCTATTTCTGCCTGCGCCAGAAGCATTTTTTGCGTAATTAATGATTCCAGAACATCGCACTTTGCTTCGGGTTCTGAAACAACTCCACGCGAACGCAGATCTTCGTATGCGTTTTCCACATCAGACATCAGTACTGCATAGTCATCAACCTTTGCAACTATTTTGTCGATTACGATTCCGTTTTCGTTCTGGCTTAAAACCCTGGTCTCAAAACCAAGGATAACCAGAAGAGTAAGTAAACTATTAATTATATATTTCGAATTCATTGTTCTTTTTTGCTTTTTCATAAACATCCTCTTTCAGATTCCGTGCAAGTTCAACTTTACGTTTATTTATTAATATGTTTTTAATTTGATCACGTACAACATCCAGCGGAGAAATATTATCTGAAATTTTATATTCATCGATCTTCAAAAAAAATAGTGATTCTTCGTCTCCGAATTCTGTGTAACGGGTTTTTTTCAGAAAGTCCACTTTATTGGGCAACTCAGCCAATGGTGTGTTTTTAATTATTTCATCAAAATTAAGCCATACAGAATCTTCCAGTGAATACATTGTAGCATACGTAAGACAATATTCTCTCAGATTTTCAAGATCTTCAGGTTTCACTGATTTAATCCAATTTTTAACCTGGTTGATTTTAGGAGCTTCAATCGGAACTTTGATAAACTTTCCACGTATTACATTTTGTTTTAGAGGAAAGTTATCAAGGTTTTGTTCATAATATTCAAGGATTTCATCATCCGTAATATTTTTATTCAAATGCTGGTTTATATAATACGATTGATATTCATATCCCATTAAACTATAACGGTAATCCAGGATTTTTCTTTCAATTTCTGCTTCATTAAAATTAATTTTGGTAGCTGCCTCATCTATCAACAATTGTTTTTTAACCCAACTGTTTACGTATCGTTTTACGCGGCTGGCGCTGTCTTCAGATGACGTGCTACGGTCAACAAGTCCCTCAACATCACGCAAATACAGGTAGTGGTTATGTACGCGGGCAATAGGGGTGGGTCCTTCTACCTCTGGGTATTCACCGTCATCTTTCATTTTAAGAAAATCACAGGAAGATACGATCAATAAGGCCGCAAATAGCAGGCAATATGTAATTTGTCTAGAATCCAAAAGTTCTGTACACTTGTTTTAATGCCCTTTTCTCAATTTTTACATGGTATTTCTTCTTAAGTGATGCAATCCATTCTTTTTCAAGAGATTTCTGGTAATCCGCAATCACATTTCCTTTTATTTCTTTAAAAGGATGTACCTCTCCCGAGTTATATTCATTTACAGCCAGTATTCGTTTGATACCTGACTGGTCATTCTCCAGGACATACACACCCACTTTCCTGATGTATTCATCCATTATATGGCCCCCTTGTTTCGTAAAAGTCCCATTCTTGATAACCCGGAATTGATCAGATTCGGTTCTTTCAATTATCGTATCCAGCGTTGCGGCTGAGTCAGTAATCAACGTTTTGAGCTTCCTGAGAAGATCTTCGGCATTCTGATCGTTTGAAACTGTAAAAATAACAAGACTTGCTGTTTCTTTAGCGGTGTAATCACTTAAATTATTGACATAAAAATTTTTCAAGCCAACGGTATCCTCTGAAGCCGGCGACCATATTTGCTGATCCATTATCTCGAACAGTAAAATACCTTCCCTGTACTCATTCATCAGAAAACCAAAATCCGGATATTTCGTTTCCAAATGTGCTTTTTCATATTCGATAATCTCATATTCTGAAAACATGACATAAAGTTTTCTGGTCCTGGTTGCTGGAGTCCCCGTAGTCAATTTCCTGTAATTATGATTCACAAAATTCTCAAATTTATCAATGGTATATACCGAATCAGTAAGTGTAAACAGTATATCTGATGCTGAAAAACTTTCAGGGGGTAATCGCCACGATCCATTAAATGCAGATGAATCAGCCGAATTAATTGTTGCCTTTACCATATCTTCAAATTCAACGAATCCATTTTCCGGTTTCAATCTTGTAATCAGTGCCTTGTGGCTTTTATCCGACCTTGAATCCTGTTCTACCTTGCGTGACAATGCCGGTTTAAGCGCTTCAAAACTTTTGATTGGAATACGGTCGTTAAGCCTGAGAATATGCCAGCCATAAGTTGTCATAACCGGATCAGAAATTTTACCTGGTTCAGTAAGTGTAAATGCTGCTTCTGCGAGGTTGGGAGCCATTTCACCTACTCCAAACGGTGAAAGTTTGCCTCCTCGGTCTTTGGTATTCATATCTTCTGAGTACTCCAGGCATAGTTCGTCCCATGCATATCCGCTCAGAGCCCGTTCATGAATCTCAAAAATCCTGTTTCTTAAAACCACTGAATCTTGCTGGTTCATACCTGGTGTGAACCGGATCATGATATGACTTACACCTACTTTACCCTGGCCGGGCCTCTTATCGTGCACAAACAACACATGGTATCCAAAGCGCGTTCTTACCGGGATTGAAATTTCTTCAACAGGTGTATTATAGGCTGCATTTTCAAAAGGATATACCATTTGAAAGGCCGTAAAATATCCGAGATGCCCTTTTGTTTGGTTTACCATCGGCTCTTCAGAATATTTAACAGCCAACTTTCCAAAGTCCTCACCCTTTTCGGCCAGTGTTTTAATTTCGATTGCTTTCCGGTATGCTTTTAGCGTATCTTCCGGATCGGCATCTGGGGATAATTTGATCAGGATGTGCGATACATCCACTTCATATTTCATGCGATCATATGCTTCTACTAAAAGCGCTTTGGCAACATCTTTTTCGGTCAGATAAGGTTTAATAAGCTGAACTCTGTATGTTTTGAGTTCATTTTTATAGGACAGCAGGGTATCCAGCCCCAGTGATCTGGCTTCTTTAACCTTCAGTTTAAAATTTATGTATAAATCAAGATACGTATCAATATCGCTTTTGGTAAAAGCGCTGTCATTGCCTGAATGATTCTTCTTATATATATAACTAAACTCCTCAATCGATACGTAATCGTAATCAATAGCAAAGAGTGTACGATTATCAGGTTGAGCGGAAACAGGCTGATAAATTATAAGGAGGAAAATAAATAATATTATAAAATACGCATACTTCTTATTCATAATATGATACACTGGAGCAAAATCTGTGAAATTTTAGTGAAATAAATTATTATGAAATAGAAGATGCTAGATAAAATCACAGGTTTTTGTAAAGTCTGCAAATGTTTTTCCCATTTTGTGAATCCATCTCGATTTTATCCATAATTTTTCGTACAAGCATGATCCCAACACCTCCCTTTTTACCGGTTTTAATCAATTTATCAATATCGGGGCCACGGTACGAGCTGATGTCGAATCCGGATGCAACTCCCTCGTCAATGATCTCAAAAATAAGCACACGATCTTCAAATCCAACATTTAATTCGATTTCCATATTTGGATTTAAGTTGCAGGAATGTATGATCACATTGGCGCACACCTCATCCACAGCTAGAACTAATGCGCTCTGATTAACATCTCCCAAATTGTATTTACTCAACACTTCGTTCAGAAAACGGCGTGCATCTTTTAGATGTTCGGTACTGCATGGTATTTTAAAACTGTGCTTCATTCGTTTAATCATTCATAAGCACTTTGGCTTCACTTTCTGACTCTGCAATATTTATCAGTTGATCCAGGCCAAGTATTTTAAACACATTCAACACTTTTTCATTCAATCCATATAAGGCCATTTTAATATTATTTTTATCAAAATCCTGGAGATATGACATAAATACGCCCAATCCTGCCGAAGAAATATAACTCATACCCTTTCCGTCAATAAGAATTTTCTTATGCCCTTCATTGATAGCCTTACTAATAGCATTATCAAGATTTATTGATGAACTGGCATCCACTTCGCCAACCACTATTAATGTCAATATATCTGCATCAATTTTTGTGTCTATATTAACCATAGTTTTTACTTAAATTTTATAATTATTAATGTATAGTCGTCATCCACATTTTCCTTACTGGAGAATTCATATAATTCCCGGATAATTTCCTGCTGAATTTCCTCCGGACTTTTATGTGCATTCTTTTCGAGCAAATTTTTAAGCCTGGCATATCCGAATTCTTCTTTTTTGAAATTTTGTGCTTCTGTGATTCCATCGGTGTACAACACCATCACATCATCTTTTCGGTAATCAATCATTAATTCATCCAGGTGATCGATGAATTTATTATTTCGGAGTATTCCAAGTCCTAATCCTCTGTTTTCGAAATAACGCGCACTGCCCTCTTTTTTACTGAAATACAGTGTCGGGCAATGTCCGGCCCGCGCATAATCAACTCTTTTGTTAACCCCATCTATTATAAAATACGAAGCAGTAATAAATGAGGTTTTTTCCAGGCAATTGCTCAAAGCCATATTTGCATAATCAAAAAACTGAAGTACGCTTAAATTCAATTGGCTTAGGCTGTGAAATACACCTTTCATTTGCGACATGTTAAAAGCCGCTGAAGTTCCTTTGCCGGAAACATCACCAATAATCAGTGCAATTTTATTCTCATCGATCCGGTAGGAATCATAGTAATCGCCTCCAACCTCATCGGCTGCTTTTGAAAATGCAATGATCTCAAAGTCTTCATTTGAATCAAGCATTTTGGGAAGCAAGCTCTGCTGAACTTTTTTGGCAATCTTAAGCTCTTCCTGGTATCTTTCGTTTTCGAGTGCACTGGTCAGCAGCCTGAAGTTTTCGATGGATATTCCTGCCTGATTTACAAACGTATGAGCTATCTCAGCCATTTCACGGTTAAAACCATCAGTAACATCTTTGAGAAGAACTAGCGCTCCAATTGTTTCATTCTGAACTTCAATTGGAAGGGCCAGTATTGTTTTGAAATTACCTTGTTTCAGATTACTCTGAAATTTGCTGTAATTAACAGCCCGGTCTGTTGCCTTAAAGTCAAACACATTGCTGATTTTATCTTTTTTCAGGTTTTTCTTTATTTCTGCAATTTCTTCATCCTGAATTCTGAATTTATAATACAGAAGATCGGCGCTGTAGGGTGTATATTGACCTTGGTATTTTTCAAGGGCATCTTCTTCCTGGCCGTTTGCCGATATTTCGATCCATCCTGCATCTGCAAATACAGTACTAATGGCGCTGTCTAATAGAATTTCATATACTTTATCTTCACTTTGTTCGGTTTGGATTGACTGACTCAGACGTTGATAGTTTACTACTTCACCCAGCTTTTGTTCAAAAACAGAGGAAGTTGGCAGGTTGAAAAGAATGACCAATACGGATAAGAAGGCATATATAAAAATGAAGATAAAAATACCATTCAAAAATGCGGTGTTATCATGCAATATGAGTAAGTTCGGATTATCCTCAAACCCGCTTATGTTTATATAAAAATAGCCCAGGTAAAGCATGATGAGCATCATAAGTAAAATGCTTTTCCACTTTTGTTTGAAATTTAGGAAAGCTACCCACTTCATGTTTGCTGATAGTATGATGCCAATGACTACCAGAATAGGAAGGATGGCGGAAAACAACGTGCTAACGATCGCTTCGGGTAGAAATACGATTATTATACTTGCGAACAACGCGTATTCAAAAAACAGCCAGCCACGCATCAGTAACTTGGATTTTTGATACAGAATCAGCCTTTTCCAGACCATAAAAGTGGAAAATATAAATGCTCCGGCGAGGCCCAGATTAATGAGGTAAAATAGGTTTACCACATACATGTTCTGACTGAGATTTCCTATCAGAAGGTCAAAGGACTTCAGCGAAAGCGAAAAGATTGTGGTAAGCAACCCAGTTACAAATACCCGCCAGAGAAGATCTACAAAATTTACCTCTTCGGTTCTTTTTATTCTGTATCTGAAAAAGAAAAATAGTGATACAAAATATAAGCTCCTCAGGATATAAGGCGATTCTTCAGCAAAGCCGGAAGGTATCTGATTGGACCGTGTGAAAAGTAGGGTCAGGTCAGCAAACACCAGCGCCAGCCAGCTAAGGAGGGCCAGTGTAAGTGAAATTCTTGATAATGCCTTTCCTGATTTCATAAATCCTTAAAACTGTTTTAAGATACGAAGTATAGCTTTCAAAGTTTGACTAATGCTCCCAGGCAGGCTATTTTATCCTGAATAACTGAGGAACCAGAATGGCATCAGGAAATTTTTTTTTTATGGTCGAATAGTCTTTAAACGCCTGAAGCCTGTGATAAAACTTTCCAACCTTTACTTTATAATTCGGAAGATCATAGGAAACTTGGGGTTTGGAATAGGGTAAAATTCGATATACGTGCGCTTTCACATCGTTAGCTTCCACTCTGCTGTTACCGGTATAGACCTGGATGGTATATCCCTGAATAAATTCTTTCTTCCTGTTGTTTAAAGCCACGCTGTCAAGCAGGCTATCAAGCATAAAGGTTATATCCGGTACGGAGTCAGTATATAATGCAGGCTGCTGTGGATCGTCAGGAGGGGTTATTGGCTCATCAGTGGCTACGGTGTTTCCCGTTTCAATGGTAGGCCTTAAAACAGTTAAATCCTCATAATAATCTTTCGCAACATCGGGCTTAAGTGTTGGTGCACAACTTACAACCATACCATACGCTATGATGACCAGCAGGCAGATGGCAATATATTTTTTTAAAATGTCAGGCATGATCTATTTAGCTATCAATCAGCACACATTTATTATTTCTTATATCATCTTCTACCGTTTTAAATTTCACCTCTTTTACTACCTTGCCGTCAGCGTACTGTACATTTACCCGTTGATTTCTGCCGGCAACTTTTTGTGATTTTAGCGGTAAGACTTTTTCAACAGCAGGTCTGTTGGGGTGACCTTGTTGGCCACCGCTCAAAAGTGAACTGCTTTCTGCTTTGCTCTCCTGCAGCTTCTGTCTTCGTTGTACCCTGGCTTCATGTACTTCTTCGGGTTGCTGCACCGGTATTTCGGCTTTCATCAGGAATGCAGAAGTATCTTCATTTACCCGAGCTATAAATTGCTTAAACAGCTCAAAAGCCTCGAACTTATAGATCAGTAACGGATCTTTTTGTTCATAAACGGCATTTTGTACCGATTGCTTCAAATCATCCATATCCCGGAGATGCTCTTTCCACAATTGATCAATAATGGCAAGGGTGATTATCTTTTCCATTGCCGTAACCAACTCCCTGCCATCAGATTCAATGCACCTCTTAAGGTTTGCGGCAACTCCAATTTGTTTCTTACCATCGCTAAAAGGCACAAGAATGTTTTCAATAGTAGCTCCACGCGTATTGTAGATATCTTTCAGGATGGGCATAGCCTGTTCCGCAATCCGTTTATTTTTATCTTTGTAACGAGAAATTATATCATTATACAAGTTGAAAGAGATATCCTCAGGTGAGGATCTCAAAAACTCTTCTTTTTCTATTGAGAAATCGTGACTTAAAACACTGATTACATTGAGTTTAAAACCGTCATAGTCTTCGGAATCCTTACCGTTCAGAACCAGGTTTTCACCCGTATCCCATAACATATTCATGATATCTAGCTGCAATCGTTCTCCAAACAATGCATGTTTTCTTCGTTTATAAATTACTTCACGTTGTGAATTCATTACGTCATCATACTCAAGCAGGCGTTTTCTGATACCAAAGTTGTTTTCTTCCACTTTTTTCTGTGCCCGCTCGATTGACTTTGTGACCATGGAATGTTGTATAACCTCACCTTCTTGTAGTCCTAGTTTATCCATCACTTTTGCTATACGTTCTGGCATAAACAACCGCATTAGGTTATCTTCAAGTGAAACGAAAAATTGCGATGAACCCGGATCACCCTGGCGCCCCGAGCGTCCACGCAACTGACGATCCACACGACGCGATTCATGTCTTTCAGTACCTGCAATTGCGAGGCCGCCTGCAGCCCTTGATTCCGGCGTAAGCTTGATGTCGGTACCACGGCCTGCCATGTTTGTGGCTATGGTTACCATGCCCGATTCTCCGGCATGTGCTATCACTTCGGCTTCGTGCTGATGTTGCTTTGCATTGAGCACCTGATGGTCAATCTTTTTCATGTGAAGCATGCGGCTGAGCAATTCCGATATTTCAACACTTGTAGTACCTACCAGTAACGGTCTGCCTTTTTCACGCAATTCAACAATTTCATCTACTACTGCTTTGTATTTTTCACGTATGGTCTTATACACCTTATCATCATAGTCAACCCGTGTAATGGGCTTGTTGGGTGGGATTACCACTACATCGAGTTTATAAATTTCCCAAAATTCCCCTGCCTCCGTTTCAGCCGTACCCGTCATTCCCGAAAGTTTATGGTACATCCTAAAGTAATTTTGAAGGGTAATGGTGGCGTAGGTTTGGGTAGCGTCTTCTACTTTTACATTTTCTTTTGCCTCCAGCGCCTGATGCAGCCCATCAGAGTACCTGCGGCCTTCCATTACCCTGCCTGTTTGCTCATCAACAATCTTTATTTTGGAATCGTCAATAATATATTCGGTATCTTTTTCAAAAAGACAATATGCTTTCAGCAATTGATTCACACTGTGTATCCGCTGCCCTTTTATGGCGTAGTCACTGATGATCTCTTCTTTCCGCTTTAATTTATCATCTGAAGAAAGGCTTTCGTCTTTCTCCATATTTGCTATCTCACTACCGATATCGGGTAAAATAAAGAAGGTCGGGTCTTCACCCTCGTCGGTGATCAGGTCTATGCCACGATCGGTAAGATCAATGCTGTTATGCTTTTCGTCGATTGTAAAATAGAGGGGTTTATCTGCTTCCGGCATTAGTTTCATGTTATCCTGAAGATAGAAATTCTCTTTTTTCTGAAGAATTTGCCGAATCCCGGTTTCACTCAAATATTTTATCAGTGGTTTATGTTTTGGCAGGCCACGATAAACCCTGAAAAGGTCAAGCGCGCCGTTCCCTTCCTTGTCATCTCCATCTACAAGAAATTTCTTTGCTTCCTGAAGATATCCGTTTAATAATTTTTTTTGTGCGTCAACCAGTTTCTGAATTCGTGGTTTCAATTCATAAAACTCGTGCTCATCGCCTTTGGGAATCGGACCTGATATGATGAGCGGAGTCCGTGCCTCGTCGATCAGCACCGAATCAACCTCATCTACCATCACAAAGTGATGCGGCCTTTGAACCAGTTCCGTGGGATCGCGCGACATGTTGTCGCGGAGATAGTCAAAGCCAAATTCATTATTTGTGCCGTAGGTGATATCGGCATTATAGGCTGCTCTTCTTTCTTCAGAATGTGCCTCATATTTATCAATACAGTCAACGCTTAAGCCATGAAACTCAAAAATCGGTCCCATCCATGCGGCATCTCTGGTAGCCAGATAGTTATTTACCGTTACGATATGCACACCTCGTTTTGCAAGGGCATTTAAGAAAGCCGGTAATGTTGCTGCCAGGGTTTTCCCTTCGCCAGTTGCCATCTCTGCAATTTTACCTTCGTGCAAAACCACGCCACCTACGAGCTGGACATCGTAATGCACCATTTCCCATGTAATTTCAGTACCGCCAGCAATCCATTTGTTATGCCATATTGCTTTTTCTTCATGAATTTCAACATGTTCATTCTTTGAAGCGTACTGCTTGTCATGCATGGTAGCGGTTACTTCAAGGCGTTCATTTTCATTAAAACGCCGTGCGGTTTCTTTTACAATTGCAAAAGCATCCGGGAGTACCTCAAGCAAAACTTCCTCAAGCTTTTCATTTCTATCTTCCTCTAACTTATCTATTTGAGCAAACGTTTCTTCTTTTTCATTGATGTCCATATCCGGTTGCTCGTCTATCGTCAGGTGGAGCTTAGTAATTTCCTTATCGGTTTCATTCAGAAATTTATCAATCCGGGCTTTTACTTCGCCTGTTTTTGCCCGAAGTTCATCATTAGAAATATCTCTGAATGTGTCAAATATCCTGTTCGTGGCTTCTACATAAGGCATAATGAGCTTAATGTCTTTCTCATATTTTGTGCCAAAAAGCTTTGCGAGCCCTTTTGTTAAAAGATTTAACATATTCAATTTAATTTGAATCCAAATTTAGCGGGTTTAACCAACTTTTGACTAACGATTGCCATTACTTATACTTTGAATACACCATCAAAGACATGCGATACCGGGCCTGTCAAATACACTTCCTTAACGCCATTTACTCCTGTATTTTCAAATTCTACTTCAAGAACGCCGCCTTTTGTTTCAACTTCTGTTTTCTCCAAACCTTTGTCCAGTCCGTAAACGATGGCTACTGCAGTTACACCGGAGCCACATGATAACGTTTCGGCCTCTAAACCACGTTCGTATGTCCTGACAAAAACCGAGCCTTTTTGAAACTCAGAAACGAAATTTACATTTACGCCCTCTTTTCCAAACAGATCCTTTCTGTTTCTAAATTTAGCACCTAAAATATTGATATTCAGGTCTTTTACATTATCTGAAAATATCACAAAATGAGGCGATCCTGTATGGATAAAATATCCGTCATTTACTTTTTCAGGATAAGATACATCTGCCATCTTGACCCTGACAAGGTTGTCATCAATAGTACCATAATGAGCGCCATCAATTGCTTCAAAATCCGTATGGTCGTCAGTAATGCCTAACTGCTTTGAAAAAGCGACTGCACAACGGCTACCGTTACCACAAAAGCTTTGGGTTGCATCCGGATTAAAAAAGATCATTTTAAAGTTGAAGGATCCGGAATCCTCTATTAGTATCAACCCGTCTGAACCGATTCCGAATTTTCGATTACACAGTCGTTTGATAAGGGTTTCGTCATTTTTCGGGAATGATTCTTCCCTGTTGTCAATAATGATAAAATCATTACCTGTCCCCTGGTATTTGGAGAAAACGATTTCTTTCATTTACAAATTCCTTCATGAAGACCTTCAGTCTACTTCCTCAAAATCCACATAATCGCCGCCTTCAAACTTTTTATCCTTTCTGTTTTCCTTCCCGGGGTCGTAATCAATATTTATATTGCCTCTGGCAGATCTCTTGGTTGGTTGCCGGAATTGTGTGTTTGCGCGGTTAGTAAAGGATCTTCCCAGTAATAGTCGTAATACAAACCCAACTGCTCTGAAAAGCAATAAGAAAAGTAGAATAAAAGCAAGAAGTCTTAGCATCAGAATGCAAATTTACTGAATTTAACTTACTTGCTAAGGTAAAGGTTGCGTTCTGAATAAATATTCAGAAAGTAGTCATCCATCAAATCATCGATAAAATAAATGGCTTCTCCGGTTGACTTCATTTCGGGCCCTAGTTCTTTGTTTACATTCGGAAACTTGTCAAAAGAGAACACAGGTTCTTTTATCGCATATCCGTTTTTTTGTGGCTTGAAAGTGAAGTCTTTCACTTTTTTCTCACCCAGCATGATTTGTGTAGCATAATTTACATAAGGTTCTTTATAGGCTTTACAAATAAACGGTACAGTTCTTGAAGCCCGTGGGTTGGCTTCAATTACATATACTTTATCATCTTTAATGGCGAACTGAATATTGATCAATCCAACTGTTTTAAGTGACAGGGCAATCTTATGCGCATATTGCTCCATTTGCCTAACTACAAAGTCACCCAGATTGTAGGGAGGCAGCACGGCATATGAATCTCCTGAATGTATTCCTGCAGGTTCAATATGTTGCATAATACCGATGATATATACATCTTCTCCATCACAAATAGCATCCACTTCGGCTTCAATGGCCCGATCAAGAAAGTGATCGAGAAGCACATTGTTGCCGGGGTAATCATTAAATAGATCAACCACATGCTCTTCCAGTTCCTTTTCATTGATTACGATTTTCATATTCTGTCCTCCTAACACATATGAAGGTCTTACCAGTAGTGGAAATCCGATTTTATTCGAGACATTTATAGCTTCTTCCGCATTGTGAATGACACCAAAATCCGGATATGGAATATTATTTTCTTTAAGAAGGTTTGAGAACAACCCTCGGTCTTCCGCAAGATCAAGTGCTTCGTATGAAGTACCCATAATTTTTATACCATACCGGCTCAGTTTTTCGGCAAGTTTCAATGCAGTCTGGCCACCCAGTTGCACAATCACACCTTCAGGTTTTTCCTGCTGAAGAATGTCATAAATGTGTTCCCAGAAAACAGGTTCAAAATAAAGTTTGTCAGCTACGTCAAAATCTGTTGATACGGTTTCCGGATTACAATTTATCATGATGGTTTCATACCCGCATTCTTTAGCGGCGAGTACTCCATGAACGCAGCAATAATCGAATTCAATTCCCTGACCAATCCGGTTAGGTCCTGAACCAAGAACAACCACTTTTTTACGATCCGATGCCACACTTTCATTCTCTACGCCAAACGAAGAGTAGTAATATGGTGTCTTGGCTTCAAATTCTGCCGCACAAGTATCAACCAGTTTATATATCCGATTGACACCCAATTCAATTCTTCTTTTATATACCTCTGATTCCAGACAACCTAAAATATGTCCCAACTGGCGATCGGCATATCCTTTCTCTTTTGCTTTTTTTATTAGTTCAACAGGTATGTCACCAATGGAAAACTTCTCTAATTCTTTTTCTAAAAAAATAAGTTCTTCAATTTGATAAAGAAACCATTTGTCAATCTTCGTTAAATTTTGAACGGTTTTAAGTGGAATACCCAGTTTAAAGGCATCATATATATGAAATAACCTGTTCCAGGTCGGATTTTTGAGACTCTCAAGTATTTTTTGTTGATCGGTGACCTCCCTGCCATCAGCGCCAAGGCCATTTCGGCGTATTTCAAGTGACTGACATGCTTTTTGTAGCGCTTCCTGAAAATTGCGACCTATACCCATGGCTTCTCCTACCGATTTCATCTGAAGCCCGAGATGGCGGTCTGAACCTTTAAATTTGTCGAAGTTCCACCTAGGAATTTTTACAATCACATAGTCAAGGGCCGGTTCGAAATATGCCGAAGTGGTTCCGGTAATTTGGTTTTCAAGTTCATCAAGGTTGTATCCGATAGCCAGTTTGGCAGCGATCTTAGCAATTGGATAGCCTGTGGCTTTTGATGCAAGAGCCGACGATCGTGAAACACGGGGGTTTATTTCAATTCCGATAATTTCATCGGTTTCCGGATTGGTAGCAAATTGCACGTTACAACCGCCTGCAAACGATCCGATGCCATTCATCATCCGCTTGGCAAGGTTTCGCATTTCCTGATATACCGTGTCAGGAAGTGTCATGGCAGGTGCCACGGTTATGGAATCACCTGTGTGGATACCCATCGGATCAAAATTCTCAATTGAGCAAATAATAATGATATTCCCCACATTATCTCTTAGCAGTTCCAGCTCAAATTCTTTCCAGCCCACTATGCTTTGTTCAATCAGAACTTCGTGTACAGGCGATCTATGCAATCCCCGCGAGAGCGCCTGTTCAAAATCTTCTGAACTATTCACAAACCCACCACCTGATCCACCCAGTGTAAATGATGGTCGGATCACAAGCGGAAACCCGATTTCCTGTGCGATCTCCTTACCCTGAAGAAATGAGGTCGCTGTTTTTCCAGTACAAACATTTACATTAAGCTCTTTCATTTTCAGACGGAATTTCTCCCTGTCTTCGGTAGTTTCGATGGCATCGATATCTACTCCTATAATCCTGACATCAAATATCTCCCAGATACCTGCATTTTGACATTCGATAGTCAGGTTAAGCGCTGTCTGGCCGCCCACAGTAGGTAACACCGCATCTATTTCGTGCTTTTTCAGTATTTCAATAATCGATTTTTTTGTAAGAGGTTTGAGATAGATGTTATCGGCAGTTACAGGATCCGTCATTATAGTTGCTGGATTGCTGTTAATGAGGGTAACTTCTATTCCCTCCTCTCGTAATGACCTTGCAGCCTGGGAACCCGCGTAATCAAACTCACAAGCCTGACCAATAATTATAGGTCCGCTTCCTATGATCAGGACGGACTGAATGCTGTTATCTCTTGGCATGAAGCAGGTATGTAAAAGGATTCGAACAAATCAGCGCAAAGGTATACCAAAATGCTCAAAAAGTACGTGATGTATCAACTGATTAGAAAACCCTGATTCCAAATTTATCAATAATGCAATTGCTCATGGTTTACAGCGTTTAAAACTGTCATTAAACAAAAATTAAAATCTATTAAATGTAGCATTAAGAGGTAAATTACAGGAATGACTCCTGATTTCGACACCTCGTAAAAGCCACTTTCATTAATCGCTTAATTAATTAATAATAAGTAAAGTTAATTTTTCAGATTTGATGATTTAGAGTATCCCATGTGGAATAAAGAAACCTCAGTGCCTCATTTTGGAAAAATTGGCAAAAAGAAAATGCATTACATGTATCCGAATTAATTGAATTACTCACTACGAATATAAAGCCAGTTATTGTCCAGAATTGTAATATACTGGCGTAGCGGGAAGGGAGAAATACCATTTATCGGGTTGCCATCAAAATCAAAAAGTGCCTGACTGCATGGATCGATAATAAAAAGGTCAGACTCATCCACATCAAGTACAGCACATACTGAAGATGAATTCACAGGACTGTTCCGCTCAAAGGCTTTATATGTTGTCAAATTTTTACGATATAATATGATGCCTCTTACTCCCCCGAGTATGTATACAAAACCGCCATCCTTTTGCAGATCTACAAATTCCACATTATTCAGGTTGATATCTATTTCAACAAAAACAAAAGGAATTTCATTCTGAATCTGTGGTTCGCAGGACGAAAAAACCAACAGCCCCAAAATGGTAATATAGACTCTAATAAATCGTCGCAATATGACCATACTCTACTTACTTCTTGTCCGCTTGTATATTTTTCATTATCAGCGATAGTCATAAAATCCTTTCCCGGTTTTTCTGCCAAGATGTCCGGCATCAACAAGTTTCTGTTGAATACGGCTGGGCCGGAATTTACTGTCATTATGGAATTGGTTATATACCGAAGTAGTAACGGAAAAATTCGTATCCACACCAATCAGGTCTATCAGGCGGAATGGCCCCATCCGGAATCCCGACGCTTCGAGCAATTTGTCAATACCCTTCACATCGCTGATTTTTTCTTCAAGTACTTTCAGGCTTTCCACATAGTAATGCCTTGCCACCCGGTTTACGATAAAACCCGGAGCATCTTTCACCGTTACCGGGGTTTTCCCCATTTTTGAAGCCAGACCGGAAGTAATTCGGATAACTTCAGGATCAGTATCAACACTTGCGATAACTTCTACAAGTTTCATAATATGTGCAGGGTTGAAAAAATGCATTCCCACCAATTTTTCAGGATTATTGAGTAGCCCTGCCAATCGGGTTATTGGAATAGAGGAGGTGTTGGTGGCAAGAATTGCATTGGGGTTTCCTGACTGCAATGTTAATAGAATTTCTTTTTTTACCTCAATCTTCTCTACAACAGCTTCAATTATAAAGTCTGCTTTTATTCTGCTTAAGTTAGTTTGTGTTTCAATTTGTTGCAGGGCACTGGCTTTTTCATTTTCAGTGATTTTTCCTTTTTCAATTCCTTTCCTCAGTGTTTTTTCAATCTGTAAAATACCATTGGCTACGATATTTTCATTCAAATCATAAAGTTGCACACTGAATCCAGCCAACGCAGCAACTTGGGATATTCCTTGTCCCATGGTGCCTGCCCCGATAACGGCAATTACTTTAATGTCATCTATATACATTAAATCATCGTTTTGAACTGCTGGAGAAACCGTATGTCGTTCTCAGTAAAAAGACGTAGATCTTTGATCTGGTATTTCAGCATGGCAATTCTTTCGATACCCATGCCGAATGCAAAGCCAGTAAATTTTCCTGAATCAGTATCACAATTTTCGAGCACATTCGGATGTACCATTCCCGAACCGGCAATCTCAACCCATCCGGTATATTTACAAATATTGCATCCGGATCCTCCGCATATAAAACAGCTTATATCAATTTCGGCGCTGGGTTCGGTAAACGGAAAGTAGGAAGGCCTGAAGCGGATTTTGGTACTTTTCCCGAACATTTCTTTTGCAAAATAAAAAAGTGTTGCTTTTAAGTCTTTAAAGCTCACATTTTCATCTACATAAAGCCCTTCCACCTGGTGAAATATACAGTGGGCCCGGGCAGAGATCGCTTCATTACGAAATACGCGACCAGGCATTATGGCCCTTATCGGAGGTTTTTGTTTTTTCATCAGCCGTATTTGCACATTTGAAGTATGTGTTCGCAACAAAATATCCGGATTTTTTTCAATAAAAAATGTATCCTGCATTTCCCTGGCCGGATGGTCAGGCGGGAAATTCAACGCCGTAAAATTATGCCAGTCATCTTCTATTTCAGGACCATCAGCTACATTGAAGCCAATACGCTTAAATATTTCTATAATGCGATTACGGGTGGCTGTAATCGGATGTACACTTCCCACAGGATCATAGGCTGGTAATGTGAGGTCGGCATCAGTACCGGCTGGTATCGACTTTTTTCTTTCGAGATCTGATACCAGATCCCTGAATTTGGATTGAGCCAGTTGTTTAATTTCATTTAACGCCTGCCCAAATTCCCTTTTTTTATCTGTCGGGATATTTTTAAGTTCCTGGAATAGGTTGGTGAGTTCTCCTTTTTTTGAAATAAAGTGAAGGCGGTATTGTTCCAGCTCATCCTGGGTGACGGCAGTTGCCGACTCTATCTCCTGTTTTAATGCTTTGATTTTGTTTAACATCTGGTATTAAAAGTAAAGAGGCAAAGTTATGGAAAAAATTCAAGAGGCTTACAGATTTAGAAGCCTGGTATGTGATTCAGGATGCTTTTGCCCTCGTATTTGTGGCGGATTTGATTATGTTTAGCGTCTCATGCCTGTTGTCGATGCTAGAATATAGAATTCGACGGTTTAAATACCAAATTATTAAATTAAGCAACAGGGCAAGAAAAATGATGATGAGTAAGCTGATTTCTTCTGTAAAATATGACAATACCAGCGCTATTGATATTGCCATGGCGGTAATAGAAATTAAAAAAAGTGTGAGTTGTGAGTGGGAAAATCCCTGGCGGATCAAAATATGATGAATATGGTTTTTGTCCGAAGAAAAAGGCGATTTTTTACGAATTATTCTCTGAATAAAAACCCTTAAAGTATCGAATAAAGGTACAAACAGTAAACACATTGAAACCGTAATGCCATTAAGCTTGTAGGTGCTTTCTGCCGGTAATGAATAATTGACATTCAGAAACTGGATGATAAGAAATGCAGAGATCAACCCGATAATAAGCGCACCTGTATCACCCATAAATATTTTTGCCGGCTGCCAGTTATACAATAGAAATGCCAAAAGCGCACCTGAATAACTCCAGGAAACTATTGCCAGGTTGTTGCTACCGGTTAAGTAAAACCAAAAACCAAGTGCACCTATTACCAAAAAGCCAATAGCACCTGCAAGGCCGTCAGCGCCATCAATCAGGTTGATGGAATTTACGATCACAACTATGGTAAACAATGTAAGTGGAATACTTACAAAAATTGACAATTCATGAATCCCAAACAGCCCATAAAGTGAAGTAATCAGGCCATTAGTTGAAAAAAGTATTATTACCACAGGTATTATCTGGCTGGCCAGTTTCTGCCAGGGTTTCAGTGGAATCAGATCGTCCTTAAGTCCGATAAGAAACATAAGCACCACTGCAGAAATCAAGAGCCGGCATTCGGTGATTAATTCTACAGGCCACCATAACAAAATAGTAAAAAGAAACCCAAGAAAAACGGCAATACCTCCCATAGACGGGACATGTCGGTTATGAATTTTATGCTGGCCGGGTATATCTAGTATCTGGTGTTTTTCCAGTGTCTTGATCAGTATAGGCAGTAACAAAATCGAAAAGATGAACGAAGTTAAAGGGTGCTTTATGAAGTCCAGGCTTTCCAAAAAATTTTAAATCAATATACCTTATCTCTTTCTTTATACAACGTTACGGTTGTTAGCAGAATAATTTTAACATCAAACAAAAGTGACCAGTTATCAACGTAAAAGCGGTCCAGTTTAACCCTGCTTTTCATTTGTGAAAGATCTGTAGTTTCACCCCTGTACCCCTTTGCCTGGGCTAATCCTGTGATTCCAGGTTTCACAAAATGCCGGGCCATAAATTTTTCAACTTTTTGTGAGTATTCACGCGTATGTTTTATCATATGAGGCCTTGGCCCTACAATCGACATATCACCCATTAACACGTTGTAAAATTGCGGAAACTCATCGAAGCTGCTTTTTCTTAGAAATCGTCCAAACCGTGTAATACGATTGTCATTTTTAGTCGCCTGTAGATGTTCAGATTGTTTATTTACATGCATTGTGCGGAATTTGTAACACAGAAAATCTGTGTTTCCTTTACCGGTACGGTTCTGTTTAAACAAGATGGGGCCTTTTGAATCAAGCTTGATGATCATGGCTATCAGTGGATAGAGCCATGACATGATCAAAACAAGAAATGTGAAAGAAAACATGATGTCAAAAGTTCTTTTGACAATACGATTTTTTAAATCATCAAGTGGTATGGAACTTACATTCAAGACAGGTATGTGATCATAACGTTCAAGTTCAAGGCCTTTGAATGAAAATCCTCTGAAATCAGAGATCAGCTTTATCTTGATCAGGTTTTCTTCCCCAAAGTCAATTAGTTTCTGAATCTGATCATAGTTTACATAAGGGATGCAGCAATAGATTTCATCTACCCGTGTTTCCTGGGCATACTTTTTTAATCCTTCATAATCACCAAGAATTTTTTCCCCTTTTTCTTTATTGCTGAAATAACCGGCAAATCTATATCCAGACTCCGGATGTAAAAGAAAATATTTCCGAAGCTCCTCAGCTACTTCACCATAACCGAATATCACAATTGTTCTGAAATTAAATCCCCTTCTTCTGTATGCCCGCAGCAGCAATATTCCCCCGGCTCTCCATACAAATAACAGCATTGTCATGACAATGTAAGAATAGATCAGGTATTCCCTGGAGTAGTAATATGCTTTTTCATACACCCAGAAGGCCGAAATGATCAACATATGCAGCAGGATATAAGCCGCAAGGCCCCTGATGATTTTGGCTAATGGGGTAACTCTTGAAAAGGAATAGGAGCGTGTGACAAATGCGATAAGCAGCCATACAAGATTAGCTACGATGATCAGTGTGGAATAAGGATGCTCAAACACCCGGGACAGGTTATCAAATTTCAGGTAATATGCCAGAATGAAAGATACATTCAGAAACAAGATGTCACCTGTTAAGAATAATGGTCGTATGTATCCTGCAAACCTGATAGGCATATCTTAATTTATTCCCGTTAATACTTAATTGGACTCCAAAAGTAACACCTATGTTTAATGTTTAAAAAGAAATTATAATAATACTGCAGGGGATAAGGCATAGGAAATAACTTTAATTATCTTTTTAATACCTGATTTTCAGGTTGATAAGACGGTGTAGTGCAGGAATTAAGAGAGGATTTGTACCGGCAATTATTTTATTATTTTTTATTATTAATATTATTATTTGGATAATTCCCTGATTGCCAGGCGAATGTATTTTATATTACCGAAAAGGTATCTTTTCCACATTTTCCGTGGCTCCTGCAGTAATCTGAACAACCATTCCAGGCCATTATCCTGCATCCATTTAGGCGCTCTTTTTACTTTACCTGTAATTACATCAAAACTTCCGCCAACACCCATCAGCACGTTTACGTTTGACATCAGATTACGGTATTGATTGATAAAATTTTCCTTTTTAGGAGATGGAATGGCTACAAATAGTATCGAACATCCTGAATTGTTAATTTCATTTGCTATCTGAGCTTGTTCTTCGGGTGCGAAATAGCCATTTCTGAAACCGGCAATTATTTTTTTCGAATGTCGCTTACTGTAAAATTCCACTACATTTTCCACCACATCCTGGGTTGCACCTAAAAAATAGGTGGTATATTTCTCTTTATGGGCAAGGTCCAGCAATTGTTCCATCAGGTCGATACCTGGTACTCTTTCAGGAAGAGGTGTTCTCAGCAACCTAGAAACCCAAACCACCGCCTGCCCATCCGCATTAATAATGTCAGCCTCTATTACACTTTTATGTAGTTCCTCGTCTTTTTCCATCAGCACTACCTTATTGGCATTAATGCAGGTATGAATTACCTGTCTCCTGTCCCGAATGGCATGATTGATTCTCTCAACCGTTTCACCTATGGTGAGACAATCCACTGGAGTGTTAAACAAAAAAATACGCTTATTGTTCATTCAGTATATTCAGATATGTTGTTAAAGCATAAAACATCCAGGCTTGTGACCACCTTATGTAAGGGATCTTTATTTTATAAAATCTGTATATTTGATAATAGAAATACCCCTTTCTATCCTGCATCTTGGCAATTGTCCAATTCAATACCGTGTCGGCTAATGGTTTCTTATCTTTTAACACACCCAATTTTGAAAGGGTAATAATCAGTTGCGCCGGATTATTGATATCAATGGGAAATATACCATTGGAATAATATTTTGCCCTACCTGACGGTTCAAAAAAAGTATTCAGATAATAATCCAGCCCTTTTTGAATGGCATTATGTACAGATTTATCACCGGTAAATTTTCCATAATCCGACAGGCAGCTCAGAATATAACCTGAATGAAAATTATCAGTCCACTGGTGATACGGTTTTGTACCATAGGGCCATGAACCATCGGTATTCTGATGATTGAGGCAAAATTGTACCGTTTTCGCCGCTTCGTGTTTAAAGTGATCTTCCTTTGTATAGGCGTAAATTCGGGACAGTACCTGTGATCCCAGCAAAGTGGCATTATAAACTACGGTGTTATCAAGAGGTGAATAAGACAAAGCAAACAGGTTATCCTCATATGTACGGTTCAGATCTTTCATTATAAAATTACCGGATGAGACTGCGGCATCAAATAATCGTTGATCCTTCAGAATTTCATAGGCGTCAAAAAGTCCGTTTACTGCATATGAAGTCGGTACAATCATCGGCGTATATTTTGGCTGAAAAAAAGCCCTGGCCTGCCAATCAAAGTTATATCCCCAGCAGGTTCCCGACCACCCTTTGGATGTAAGGCTGAGAAGTTTTTCAGCAAGAAAACGTATGATCTGCAAGTCATGATCATTTTGTACCGATTTATAAAGATTGTAGTAGGAGGAAATGAATAAACCCAACGCCTGGGGATTATAACCAGTTTCCACCCTGAAATACCTACGAAAATTGACTGGGCTTTTTTTATGTAGTTGCAGCCAGACAAGTTTCAGAAAACGGGATTTGTTTAAAAAACTGTTTTGGAATGTAGCACTGTTCAGCCCGTCAAAAGGATCGTATCCAATGTACCTTTCAGATAAAGGGGGGGCTTCCAAATAATTTTTCAGACGTTGAAAACTATTCTCAATCGCTGATTTCATTTGCTGAGATAAATAGTTGACTTTTCAGGCAAAAAAGTGAAAAAGCTTAGAAAAAAGGAAAAAAATACAACCCCTTTGTTGACGGCAAATGTAGATTCTGATATAGAAAACAGGAAAAAAGTACTTAAAAAAACAGTCATCAATACATCTTTTTTGGATAAGGCCAGTTTAAAGGAAGTCAGAAAAATAAAAACCAATAAAGCAAATCCTGCAATTCCCAGAATGATAAATGTTTGCAAAAACTGGTTATGTGGATTGAAATGGTTCGATAAGCCGAATTCAAAATTGTTACGAGAGTAATAATCCTGTAATGTTTCATCCATACGACTAATCCCAATGCCTGCAAGCCAATTATCTCGTATTATCTGGGAAGATATCTCCCAAAGTGCAAGCCGCAAGTTTACCGGATTCCAGTTTGCAGCAGGAGGAATGTCCTCCATACTATAATCAAATAGGGACATTTTAATATTTATTTTTTCATTGACGCCGTAGGAAAACACCGCAACTATTAGGAGAATAAATAATACAAATCCCAAAATTGTTACTTTATTCAATTTGACTTGGTAATACAAATAGTATAAAACGAGAAGTAAGAATATGCTAAGAAATGAAACGGAAACGCTAATGGATTTCAGTAAAAAAACAAGGGTTGCAAAATAAATCAGCAGGACAATGTGAATTACTTTCTTTTTGGGTGAAAACTTTTCGTATTTATTAACAAAGCCGATAAATACGATAAAAAAGGCAAGTGAAGTATATGACGCCAAATATACTGCATGAATACCTATCCACGATGATAACCGGTGATACATAAAATTATTCTCATCCATATTGTTTACCGGATTGATGAAATATACGGTTCCGGATTCCACTGTTTTTATAGTTGCAATAACAAGGCAAAGACCAGTAGCAATGATGATCGTAATCACATACAAATCGAACAACCTTTTTATCTTACTGCCTGATAGCAGGGTCAGACCTGTCATGGCGAAAGGGAAAAAAATATAGGCCGTTTTTGCTTCAATATTTCTTAATGCCATCAGCAAACTTTCAGTTTCATCAGGTTTTATTATTGCATTCAGGCCATATAGCAATGCAAATGATATAAGAAGTAGCGCAGGCGCCTTGCTCTTCAGTTTTTTAAAAAATAAAAAGTCGGTTGTGTTATAAATTAAGGCGACCCATGAAACAATGAAAAATATGATTGCTATATTATTTGGCAAAAAGGCATATGGTAGCGTTATGATGACCAGGCTTAAACTTAAGAAGTAAATATCGTGGGTTAATTTATTCATACGATATCCATAGATTGCGGAAGCCCTGTTGCCAGCGAATCTTTAATTTTAAATGTGGCTTGCGTGGTCAGGTATATCGACCTGAATGATAAAGGCGACGGTTCGCCGTTTTTTATTGCATTAATAAAAGATTGTATTTCCTCTTTGTGTCCTTTCCCGGATGTTTTTATTGATTTTGATGTCGATACTGAGAATAACCTGACCGTTTTAAAGTCGTCAATAATGGCCGTTTTGCCTCCTGAGTAAATTTCGAAATATTCTTTGGGTAATTCTCCTGAACCATTGGATGCATAAACTATATTTCCTACTGATCCATCCGAAAACCTTATTAATATGGAGATATTGTCATCATTTTTTTTCATTTTACTAGTTCCAGGCAAACTCTCTGCATAAACTCTGACTGGTTCTGCTTTACTGAAAAATTGCATCAGATCAATAAAATGACAGATCTCACCAACAATTCTTCCCCCTCCTGTGTTTTCCTGTTGTGTCCAGTGATCCGGCGGCAGATCCCCGGCATTTATCCTGAAATTCATCAGTTTGGGCTCGTTTAAACCCCGGTAAAAATCCTGCACCAGTCCGGCTGCATGTGAAAACCTTCTGTTGAAACCTGTAACCAGTATAGTCTCATTGGTCCGCTTGACATTGGTTATTTCGTTCAGTTCCTCCGGATTTAATGCCAACGGTTTTTCCACAAATATATTTTTACCTGCATGCAATCCTTCGATAACGAATCTGGCGTGCGAATCATGTCTTGTTGCTATAAAAACCGTATTAACTTCGTTTGAATTCCAGATGGTCTCCGTATCTGTTATCGCTCTTTTGAATCCAAATTTTGCACGTACGTTTTCGGAGGTTATCCCTTTAGAAGTAGCGATATAATTGAGATAAATGCCTTCCTTCTTCAAATGCGGGATCAGATAACTCTGGGCAAAACTTCCCGCCCCGATAAATGCTACATTTACAGGTCCTTCAACACGTTGTAAGCTTTTGTTTTCAGGTACTTCAACTAATTTTTCTTTGCGTTCGGGGTATTTGATCAGAATTCCCAGATGAAATTCATTTCGTTTTCCTAAAATCAGGTCGTAAGCCTCACCTGCTTCTGCTATTTTAAAACGATGAGTTATCAGCGATTTAAGGTTTACCTGTTTTTTAGAAACTGCCTGCAGAAAAGCCTGCATATTCCGTTGTTCGGTCCATCTTACATATGCCAGCGGATAATCATTTCCGGCTTCTTCATAGGCCGGATCGTACCGGCCGGGGCCGTAGGAACATGACATTCTTAAATCAAGTTCTTTAGAAAAAAAATGCGGATCTCTTGGTATATCCATGCCAACTGCCCCCACCACTACGACACAACCTTTTTTTATGGCTAATTCCGCGGCAAGACTTATCGGGTCGTTTGATGAAGTGGATGCGGTAATGATCACTTTGTCAAATCCCTGATTATTGGTAAAATGGTTACAAATTTTTATCAAATCAGGATTACTTCTTGTTGAAGCGTCATCCGATGTATGCTGCACAGCCAGTTCAACCAGTTGATCATTCAGGTCGATTCCATACACATGGCAGCCGGAAGCCCGCAAAAGTTGGCATGTGATCTGACCTAAAAGACCCAGGCCGATCACACATACATATTCGCCCAGTTTAGGTCCTGCCTGCCGTATTCCCTGTAGTGCAATGGCGCCCAGGGTGGTAAAAGCTGCTTCCTCATCGGAAACATTTTCGGGGACTCTTGCAATGAGGTTTTGCGGTACAGCTACAACCTCCGCATGCGAAGCATAATCCTGTCCTGCACAGGCTACGCGGTCGCCCGGTTTAAACATATTGTTACTGTCAAGAGAAGCGATTACGGTGCCGGCAGAGCTGTATCCAAGCGCTTTGGGTGTATCAAGTTTAGACCGGACTTTGTTGTAAGTAGCTTTTATCCCTTCCTTTTTAATGTTCTGAATCACTTGCGCAACAAGGTCTGGCCGCTGTCTTGCTTTGTTCAGAAGATTGGCTTTCCCGACTTTCACCGTTCCTATTTCTGTTCCTGAACTGATTAGTGAAAAGCGGTTTTCGACAAGTACCATACCCCCGGACAACGCAGGAGCAGGCACTTCTTTTATGGATAAATCACCTGTTTTAAAGTTCTGTATTATCTGTTTCATACCGGCCAGGTCAGGGAGGTGTCATCTTGCTTTTGGTACCGACAAATATTAACGGATAGAATTGTTGAGGCCTGCTTGCGGCAGGTATGAAGCCCGAAGTCTGTCGTATTATTATTGCATTCATTGGATTTTTTCTTTATAAACTGCCATCATTCCCGATTGTATTGATATCAAATTTAGTGACAGGTATATACATTTAGGTATCATGTCAATGATATTTATGTTAATTGGGCTAAAGCCCTGTCAGTTTTATTCGTTAATTCCACGCCATAAATGGCGTGGTTAGTTACTCATACGGATTCAAAATATAAATCATAAATCTAAAATATTGATTCTGTAAACTTTAGCTCAAACCAGATATACCCTGGGATTTATCCCTAATGCCTATTAATGCGATATTTCTCAAGTAAATCAGGTTAAGTCCCTTTCATCTTTATTCATTATAATCCACGCCATATCACCCTTACGGGTGACCACCCGATAGGCTTGGAATGGCGTGGTTAGTTACTCATACTTATTCAAAAATATAAATCAGAACGACCAAAACGCATATACATATAATCTGATTTTCTAATATAATTTTCACCTTCTAAACTCATAGGCTTATTTTGTCAATCCTTCTATTAAGCAAAGTCAAGATCGTGTCTATTTGTGGTTGATTATCTCCACCATTTATGGCGGAGTAAACCAACCTATATAAACCTTGGGCTTTAGCCCTTTTGTTTATTTTTATTAAAACCATATTTCTCAATAATTGGCGCTAAAGCCCGGGATATTTATGTTTTTCAGAGCCCACGCCAAACATACCTGTTTTTTAGAATAGCGTCCTACTTCCGTTTTACACCTTCCATTATTTTTGCATAAGAATCTTATTTCTTAATAATATGAACCGTTATTTGTGACTTCCATCCATCCATAATCTGATTTTCATTATAAAAAGGTGTTTCTATGTTCAATTTCCTGATATAGGATATACTGAAATTTCCGTTATTTGCAAGCAATTCCACCTCTTCGAATCCCATAAATTTGCCTTCTTTATTGATATACCTTACACCAAAATAAGGGTCAATGATTTTCCATTTTTTGTCAAATGGATTCCAGTATTCAATAAACCGATGATAACTCTCACAATTTTTTTGCCAGTATAAGTGCCGTACAGGAATCCTGTATAGCTTGAGTAATTCGTCCAGCGGCAGGCTTGTATTCAATTGCAGGAATTCGTCTAAGAGATATGACCGGAGGTAAAAAGTCCTTTCGGTATCAAACTGCCCTGAAGAAAAGAAGTCAATCAATGGAGCTCTTTCTTCAGATTCTTTCCCAAGAAAAGCAATGTTCAGACTTTTTGCAAAGAGGTTAATGTTATAGTCGAAATTATCCTGATTAAAACCGGATACTCCTGTGAGCGCTTCGATCTCTTTGTTTATCCGGGTAATATCAAAAGCAACCCCTTCGAAATAATCCTCTTTGTAAACGAACAATGTATCCGGATAGGCTATTCCTCCTGAATTATTTTTAAAACCAATGCGTAGTGTTAACTCGGCAGGGTCGGGAATATGCATCGAAAAAAAAGTACGTTTACATGTTTCCGTACTTGCATTAAACGTTATTTCTTTTGAAGCACCGGGGGTAGTGGCGGCTACAAAAAAGACTCCACTGTCAAGCTCCAGTCTGAATTTTCCGATAATAAAATAACTACCTGAATCATTAAGATATATTTTTTGACTTAATATGGTTGGAATAACCGGACTGGCAACTATTTTAAGCTTGTATTTACCTGTTACAGGATCTGCTATCTTCATGAAAGACGTTTCATACCCCCTTTCAACGATCCAGCCAAGAGGGTATGTTTCACTTTTTTCTAAAACAAATGTAGGATTATAAATCTCTGGACTACGGTACGGATCACAGCTTTGGATCACAGCAGCAAATAGAACAATGAAATGTACAGTTTTCAATTTATAAATTCCGGAATAGAACGATAAGATATTCATTCAACTCACTTATTATCGCGAAATAACATGGTAACAAATATAATTTATAGTTTTTATTATTTCTGATGCATTGTAGAGCGGGTAAAATACAGAGAAGGAAGAGTTAATTTATGTATATTTTTTACACCAGCGTTGAAGTCAACAAATGTTTTTAATAGATAATCTAGGTGGGAATGCCTATTTCCTAATAATCCGGACCGCCAGATCCGTATATTGCCAACCATCCATGATTTCTTTTTCATCAAAATATAATCTACCCATATCTCTCTTAATCACATTTCCCATTGAAAAATTATTCTCCCTCACGAGTTTTTCCACTTCTTCAAATCCCAGGTAATTCAGTTCATTATCCACATATCGTATTCCATAATACAAATCTATCAATTTCCATTGTTTATCGTAGGGGTTCCAGTATTCCGTAAACTGGTGGATTCCCGAGCAGTTTTTTTGCCAATGGATCTGCCGAACGGGGATTTTATATAGTTTCAGGATTTCATCAAGGGATAAGCTGCTTTTTTGGCAATAGGCGTTGCGATCCTTTTCATCTACCATATACGTATGCAAATAAGAAGTTTGCTCCGACTTAAACAGATCGGATGCATAAAGAGACGCAATGGCTTGTCCTTCCTGCCCTGTCTTGTTTAACAATGAGGCATTAATGCTTGTGGCAATAGTTTCCACATTTTGATCAAAAGTACCTGCATCGAATGAAGACACACCCGTGATCGCTGCTATTTCACTCTTCATTTTATCAAGATTGAGCGCTACATTCTTAAAATATTGTTCCTTGTAAACAAACAATGTATCAGGAAAGACTAAACCCAGGGTATTGGCTACAAGTCCAATACTTAATTTTATGATTTCGGGTCCAGTGGTATGAACAGAAAAGAGTGTACGCTTACATATTTCTTTACTTATTGTAAATTCAATCCGTTTATCAACAGATTCCCCTTTTGCCTGGATAAAAAATGTACCTTTTTCAATTTCAGCCCTGAACTTCCCAATAACAAAATAACTTCCTGAATCCGGCAAAGTAATTTCCTGAGATAAAACCACAGGAGATTTTCCGCCTGTTAAAACAGGTTTATAGCTATTCTTTTCAAACACCGATTTTTTGACCGAGGCCACTTTGCCTTCCAGCACCCAGGCATTAGGGAGTGTTTCATTTTCATCCATAACGAACCCCGGATTCTTAATCTCATCCCCAAAAGTCCCCTGACAGGACAATATGGTAGCCAGCAGGCTAATTATCAACAAACTCTTGATACCAGAAGTTCGATTGTAAGCAATTGATAAATCTGATTTGCATTGTCCTTAGCCCCCCTTTTATCCGATTCTATTAAGTCTTTGACAAAGATAGGATTATATATCCCTCTTTTTTTAACATTTTCCTTACTTAAAAGATCCAGTAGGCCGTAATACCGAATTTTGTAATACCCAGACGACAACACATGTCGCATAAACCTGCCAATAAACTCTTCTGCGTCCAAAGTGAGCAGTTGATTTTGAAGCCCCTTTCTGTAATCCTTCCACCTGAAGGTTACTTCTCCCGCAATGGCCACTATCCTACTATTACTGATGGCTACTCTGTGGGTATATCTTCCCAGATATTGTACGACCGCCCCTAATGCCATTTTCTTCACCCGCAAACACGTTCATATAGGTTATATTGGAGATGTCCCCAGCTAGTCGAGCAAACCTAATGCTATGAAATATTTGTTGACAAAAACAATTGCTTTGTTTGCTATCGGAGCGATGAGCGGTGTTTTACTTTTTGGCCGTGAAGTTAGATATGTCCCAAAAGCTTAAAATAATGACCGGGCACATACTAAAACAGGCAAAACGGGTGTTTGGTATTCCTGATTTTAAGTTCTACGCTATTGGAGACGGCCTTAGCGCTATCTTTAGGCGTTCACCGGGTAAAATAACTGCAGCCAAACCACCTGGTATGGATAGCGCACAATTAGGGTTGGGATTCACTTAAAAAATGGGGTAACTTCAATCATTATAAATGGCTACAAATATGTAAAATAATGACAATATTGTAGTTAATAATTAAATTTCATACGACCCATTTTTCATTCTCCAAATGCCAATTACAACTGATCTTTCTTCAGAAACCATAAACTTCAAAAACAATTTGAATGACTACCCTGAATTCAAAAAGACACGGATGGATTTTTGGGATGGCATATGGGGGAAATTCAGGAACAAAATCGGATTCGGCAGTTATTATCATAAGAGATTATTGCAAGTTTACCAACATATTCTACTGGCTGATAGCAGTGTAATTGAGCTGGGTTGTGGAAACGGCAAATTGTTAGGTAAACTGCATTGCAAAAAAAAAGTTGGTGTTGATTTCAGTTATGAAGCCATTGAACTTGCAAAAGCCCGATATCCTGAATGCCAGTTTATACGGGCAGATGCCTTAGAATTCCGGCACGATGAGACATACGATTATATAATATTATCTGACCTGATCAATGATCTGTGGGATATTCAGATGGTATTTGAAAACGTCAATCCACTGTGTCATAGCCGTACTCGGATCATTATAAACTACTACAGTAAATTGTGGGAGGGCCCATTAAAACTTGTGCAGGCACTGGGGTTAAAAAAACCATTATTAGAGCAAAACTGGCTCACCAGTGGAGATGTCAGAGGGTTGCTTTATCTAACTGAATTTGAAGTAATAAAAACTTGGCAGGAGATTTTACTACCTGTACGTATTCCGTTACTTAATGGATTTATCAATAAATTTTTGGTTAAAGTGGCACTTATCAGACATATTGCCCTGACAAATTTTGTTATCTCACGACCAGCACCTAAAAAGTTTCCTCCCCGTAAAACAAATTTAGTTTCCGTCATTGTAGCAGCCAGGAATGAAGCAGGGCATATAAAAGAAATTATCGAACGGGTGCCGCAAATAGGGCTAGGTACAGAACTGATCTTTGTGGAAGGAAATTCAACCGATAATACCTATGATGTGATTGTAAATGAGATAAATAATCATCCGGATAAAAACATTAAATTATTCAAACAACCCGGTACAGGAAAAGGTGATGCCGTAAGAAAAGGTTTTTCAGAAGCAAATGGTGATATTCTAATGATACTCGATGCAGATCTGACGGTACCGCCGGAGAAATTACCTTTGTTTTTCGACGCTCTGGTTTCAAATAAAGGAGAGTTTATCAATGGTGTGAGACTGGTGTACCCCATGGAAAAGCAAGCGATGCGGTTCTTTAATTTATTAGGAAATAAATTTTTTAGCTTTATTTTCACCTATTTACTGGGACAGCTCGTCAGGGATACGTTATGCGGCACCAAGGTATTGTGGAAAGCGGATTATCATAAAATCTCTTCCAATCGAAGTTACTTTGGCGACTTTGATCCTTTTGGAGATTTTGACCTTATATTTGGGGCAGCAAAACTAAATCTTAAAATCCAGGATCTGCCTGTACGGTACAAAGAAAGATTTTATGGTACCACCAATATCAAGCGATGGAAACACGGTTGGATACTGCTTAGAATGGTCCTGTTCGCTGCAAAAAAACTGAAATATAAATAAACAGGACCTTGCTTACTTTTTCTTAATCTTAATTGAAACAAACATTGAAAAGTTTAAGCTCATTGCACATAGCAGCTTATCAAGCCAGGTAAAAAATCCGTATGAAAATTCCGGTACAAACTGCCGGAAAGATACACCACCACTAACAAGATAGCGGAGGGGTGTGTGATATCTGATCGAGACCACATTTAGTTCTGGAAATAATTTATCAAATCGTTTTCGGTCTCTTTCAAAAACAATCCAGGGCAAAGCGCCGTTTGCACCTGTCAGGGGCCCGCTTTCAGTAATGTGCCAACCTCCGTTTTCATCAAAAGGTTCATGATGAAAATTTTTGTAGATGAATCTCCCCCAAGAGCTGTTGGCCGGTTCAATCATGATAATTTCCCCTCCCTTTTTAAGCACCTTGGAAGCATTTGAAAGAAATATTTCTACACTAGGAATATGATGAAAAGTGTCTATCATAAATATACCAGCTAACTCCTCCTCTTCAAATGGCATCTCCATGGCTGAAAATGTCATATCCGTCCACGAGAGCTGAATAACGTCTGAAGTGATCACCAAGGGTTCGAGTTGCTTCAAAAAACCACCCCCCGATCCTAATTCAACCAATTTTCCTGAAGGTAGATGAGGAATCTCATTTATAAATACGTGGTACCATTCTTCGTAAAGGTTTTTAAGGAATTTCTTGCTTAAAATGATATCCCTGTGTTCAAGGGTTCTCTTCGGAGAAGCCAGGTCATATTTAAAATCATATTTAAACGAGTTTAAAATTGACATGTTCAGTCATTCGGATAAGTCACTGATAATAAACACGGAATATACTACTGTAAACGTTTAATACAAATACCTCACCTATGCAGCATAAAACAGGAAGCTGAAAGCCTAACCTGTTGGCAGTGGGCCGTTCTCAGTTTGCAAGGACCAGGACCAGGACCAGGACAATCATAATATTATTTCTAATCCGGATATTAATTTTTAAGTGATACCTCAGAAAACGGAATTGAATTTTCCGGTTTATTACTATATTTCAGCAGGTATTCAGGGCCAACACTATGATTACCCGTGAACTCAAAATTATCGTGGCGGATGACCACGCCCTTGTGCGTGAAGGGTTGATCAAAGTGATGGAAAAAAAATCAGCGTGTAACGGAAATAAAAGGTGCATCGGAAGGAAAAGAAGTGTTGGCGCTTCTAAAAACTTTCGCCTGTGACTTGATCCTGATGGACCTTGACATGCCGGTTATGGATGGCATTGATACCAGCGCCGAAGTACTTAAAAAGTATCCCGAGGTCAGAATTCTGGTGTTATCAGGATACAGCGAGGATAAATACATTTATCATCTGATCGAAATGGG
>JACZXH010000093.1 GCA_022571715.1 Bacteroidota bacterium
CAGTATCAAATATTTTAAAGGAATCACACAGGTAAATGCATCTGCTTCTGAGGTTGTGGCAATGATCAGAAATTATGAGCGGTACCCTGAGTGGGTTGATGCCGTTTCCTCCGCTCGTGTAATTAAAAGAGAATCCGACACTACATACTATATTCATTTAAAAGTTAAGTTACCTTTTCCGGTATCGGACCGTGATATCGTTCAACGCATTGAAATAAATCAGCTATCGGATACCACATACTATATTGGTATTCATACAGTCGCTGGTTATATTCCGGAAGAGAAAGGCTTTATCCGGATGACGCTCTCGGACGGCCATTGGAATATCACTCAAATTAAGGACCATGAAACGGAAGTTGAACTGGTCTCGATAAACGACCCGGGAGGATCGATACCTAAGTGGATCGTAAATATGATGGTGACGGATTCGCCATATAAAGCACTGCGTAATATGCGGTCAATTTTTGCTAATTAGCCAAATGTTTACCGGGTGGAAGCGGGATTATTTTTGATACACGCTTTTTGTAATTCTTATATTGTGGTTTTTGGTCCAGTAAGCGTTTTTCCATCATGGGTATGCTAATTACATTGAACAAAAATAGCATGGCTACAACGCCTGAACCGGCCCAGATAGTATGATCTCCACGGATCAAAAGGAATAGATATATGGTTACCCAAAAAATTATTTCACCAAAATAATTTGGATGCCTTGACCAGGCCCACAATCCTGTTTCAATATTTTTATCAGGTGTGTTATTTTGTTTGTTACATGATCGATGATGTCGCATCTGACTATCCGCATTGCCTTCGAAAGCAACCGCAACGAGCAGCAACGCAAATACAAGGAAATCTCCGAACTGAATAGGTTGTGGAGTTTTAAGAATAAAATAAACAGGCAAACATCCTAAAAAAATGACTACCGTGGGGATCAAATGTATTTGTATTCCCAAAAAAGCTGACCGGCCAGTAAAATAAAGATAAAAATGGTACCCACTAAGTCTGCTACAGCTGCCTTAATCAAAAGATTATCGCCGGATACGAATAATGTGGATATAAAAGCGAATATGATGGCGGTAATATAGATAGTGCTGACAACAATTATTGACCGGACTTTCGTATTTTTCATTTCCAGAACTTATAATCGTGAAATTAATTGAAATAGTTTATTGTTGATTGTGAAGATGGGTGACAAAAATTTTCCATTACCTCCTGTTTCTCCCTTAATTGGTAGTACCTTCAGAAACTTCATAAAGATTATAAAAGGGCATCATGTCTGGCCAAAATATTACCCGAAATTATTTTTGACAGCCCTCACGATATTGGTGACAAGTCCTTTTCGACTTTATGAAAAGTGGTATTTCACACCTAAACTGGATAAAACGAAAATCGAAAAACCTGTTTTTATCCTGGGACACTGGCGTAGCGGAACCACCTATTTGCACAACCTGATGTGCCAGGATCCGGCCAGTGGTTATGTGATGACTTACCAAACGGTATTTCCTCATTTTCTGGCCTCGAAATCCATATTCGGCCCATTTATGAAGAATGTAATGCCCACAAAAAGACCTTCTGATAACATAGAGCTATCCATGAATTTTCCGCAGGAAGAGGAATTGGGATTTCAAAATAGCAATCCCAACTCCATTTATAATTTTTACTATTTTCCGGAAGATATAAGCTTATATTATGACCGCGCGGTACACCACACCGGATTATCTGAAAATGCAGTTGCATGCATAACACGCGATTACATCAAACTATTGAAAAAAGCCCTGATTGTATCTGGTAAAAATCGAATAGTACTTAAAAACCCGATAAATACAGCCCGGATAGAATTTCTAAACAAAAATTTCTCCGATGCAAAGTATATCCACATTGTACGAAACCCATATTCAGTCTATTTGTCTGCGAGGAAATTTTTTTCCAGCCTTCTTCCAGCGCTCTGGTTTCATGAAGTTTCGCAAGATATGATCAATTCACTTGTGCTCGAGTTGTACAGCAGATTGTACGAGGATTATTTCAAGCAAAAAGAGCCAATTCAGGATAAGTTATTCGAAATTAGATTTGAACAACTGGAAGATTCTCCATTGGAAGTACTTCATGATATTTATTTAAACCTGGATATAAAAGGATTCGAACAAGCGCTACCTGCATTCCGGGCATATGTATCCCGGCAGAAGGATTATCAAAAAAACACATACCTGATTAGCGACAAAGAAATTCATCAAGTCGATAAAAAGTGGGGCAAATACATCAAACACTGGCAGTACAATATACCCAGTAACATTAAGGTGTCTGCATAAAAGGCGATTGTTTAGTATGATTTACGCATATCGGGAATAGTATTTATTTTCACAAGATGAAATATTGGCTATTAATTTTAGTTATCCTTTTTGTAATCCCTCCGCTTGTAAAAGGACAATCCACCATTATATCAGGCAAAGTTTCGCAAAAAGGATCTGGTCAGGTGCTTGTGGGAGCTAATATCATTATTCAAAATACTTTTACTGGAACATCTACAAACAAAGAAGGCAAGTTTCGTCTTGAAACAACCCTGCGACACCCTTTCGAGATTATAGTTTCCAGTGTTGGATTCAAAAAACAACAAATAAGCATTTTAGAATCTTTTACAGTGCTTGACATTGTCATGGAAGAAGACATACTGGTTGGCCGGGAAATAGTTGTATCTGCGTCGAAAGTAGAGGAAAGACTTCTTGAATCTCCAGTAAGCATTGAAAAAATTGATATCGTAAAACTACAGCAGACTACCTCTGCTAATTTCTACGACGGGTTGTATAATTTGAAAGGTGTGGACATGAATGTACAAAGCCTCACCTTCAGGGTTCCGAATACACGTGGATTCAATAACAATACAAACTACCGGTTCAATCAGTTTGTGGACGGAATGGAAAATGTAGCGCCGGGATTAAGTTTTGCGGCCGGCAACATTATCGGATTGTCTCAGATCGATTTGGAAAGTGTGGAATTGCTCATTGGCGCCTCTTCGGCTATGTATGGTGCCGGTGGAATGAATGGTACACTATTGATGACCAGCCAGAATCCATATGAATACCAGGGGTTATCCGTATCACTTCAGACAGGCATCATGCATCTGGGTGCTGATTACCAGGCCAACCCTTCCCCTATGACAGATCTAAATTTACGATATGCAAAAGCCTTCAATAACCGTTTTGCCTTTAAGGTTACGGCCGGTTATTTACGCGCTACTGATTGGCAGGCTGTTGATTACAGGGACCGAAATGACCTGAACATTCCCAATTCCACACGGGAATCTAATCCCGGGTATGACGGGGTAAATGTATATGGTGACGATATTATTGTACCTGTAAACCTTAAAGATGTGGCGCCTGACGTGGCAGCGGGAATTGCGGAAACCATAGGACTAGACCCTTCTAACCCGGGCTACACTGATTTTATAGATAGCGTGGCTGCCCTTTTTCCTGATCAGGTGATCTCCCGAACAGGTTGGAAAGAAGCAGACCTGGTGGATTATAATACCGAAAACTTACGACTCGGCACATCATTACATTATCGATTCAAGAACAAATGGGAAGCTATTGCTTCGGGCGGATATGCCCTTGGAACGAGTGTTTATACTGCGCAAACCCGGTTTTCGCTCAAAGGATTTTCGGCAATAAACGGAAGGATTGAGGTGAAAAGTCCTTACTTTTTTGTTCGGGCCTGGGCGCTGAAAGAAAATGCAGGAGACACTTATGATGCAGGTACTACCGGCCTGCTCATGAATGAAGCCTGGAAATCCAGCGAACAATGGTATTCGGATTATATCGCTGCCTATACACAAACCTTTTTACTGGGCAACAGCGAAACGGCATCACATGACTTTGGAAGGCTTGTGGCGGACAACAGGTCTCCATCTGGTACCCTCTTTGATCCGTCTAAGCCGGCACTGCCATTGCCAGGCACTTCTGAATTTAATGAGCTGTTCAACCGCATTACCACTACATCCTTAAACGTGGGAGGAACGAAAATTATAGATAAAACCGGCATGATAAACATCGAAACAATGTACAATTTCCGTCGCATGATCCGGAGTTTTGACTTTATGATTGGTGCAAATTATCGCCGGTATACCATAAATACGGAGGGAACGGCCTTTTTTGATACACCGGGAAATCCCATAAATACTTATCAGCTGGGCGCTTTTGTGCAGTTTGGGAAAAGTATATTCGCCGATAAACTTAAATTTATGCTCTCCACACGATACGATAAGCATGAAAAGTTTGAAAAACGGTTTACACCCCGCTTTTCGATGGTTTACGCCATAGATCCCTTCAAGGCTCACAACTTCAGGTTTTCAGCCCAATCGGCATTCCGGTTTCCCTCCACTGCCGACCAATGGGTGGATTTAGATGTGGGACCGTTTAGCGTGATAGGCGGGCTACCGGAAGTACATGCCAAATACGGATTTGATACCACCGATATTTTTCCCCTCACCGGTCCCAATCCCATTACCGACAAACCCTACCTTACTGAAGGCCCTTTTGAAATCCCTGCGTTTCGGCCCGAAGAAGTAACTGCTTTCGAATTTGGGTACAGGGGACTGTATATGAAAGAAAAAATGTATGTCGATGCGTATATATTTCAAAATACCTATAACGGGTTTTTGGCCACACAACTTTTGGTACAGTTTCCCAACACACCTGAAGAACGCCGATACCAGACTACTATCAGTACGGATTCGGAGGTCACTGCCAATGGGTGGGCAATCGGGGCGGACTACAGGCATCATAGCGGGCTTACATTTACTGGCAATGTTGCTTATAACAAACTGCAGCAAGTGGATATCAAGCCCGGGCTTCTCACGGAATTTAATACGCCTGACTACCGGTTGAACCTGGGTATCGGCAAGCGTAATTTTATAAAAAATGCTTCTTTTAATATCAATTGGCGGTGGCAAAACGAATTTCTGTGGGAATCAAAATTCGGAGTAGCTCAAATACCAGATTACGCTACACTCGATGCGCAGGTAAGCTATAAGGTTAAAAAATGGAAATCCATCCTGAAGCTTGGTGGCTCCAATCTACTGAATCAATATTATACTACCGGGTTTGGAAATGCCTCAGTGGGCGGACTATACTATGTTATGTGGGCATTTGACGAGCTGATGAATTAATTTGTCTGGGAAACATGCGCAGGTATAAGGACCAGGCTGTTTCTATCATCCAAGTCCAATTTTAGATCTACATACCGGATACCCGAAAGCACATTACTGACTCCAGGCTTTCCTTAAAAACCGAATCCAGTTTTTGTGCATAATATTAGCAATATCTTCCGGAGTATATCCACGTTTTTCTAAAACAGGCACGAGTTTATTCAGGTCTGCGATGGTTTCCAGATCGGATGGACACTGTTCTTTTCCGAAAGCGCCATCAAGGTCGGTGCCAATAGCAGCGTGCATAGAGTTGCCGGCTAACTGGCACACATGATCAATATGATCTGCTACATTGGCCAGGGTTACGTTTTTACTTTCGGGCGTAGAAACACCTCGTATCCAGTCAGGTGTCAACATCCAGGCATCCAGCGCTGCCCCTATTACAGCCCCCCTGCTGATCAGTATCGTAATTTGTTCGTCACTGAATTGCCGGTTGTGTGGTACAAGCGCACGGCAGTTGTTATGGCTGGCCCATACATTGCCGCTAAAGCAGTCCATGGCTTCAAAGAAGCTTTCATCACACAAATGCGTGGCATCCAGAATTATATTCAGGCGCTGCATCTCCTTCAATAAATCCCGGCCTCTGGTACCAAGACCACCAGTAGCGTCAGTGCCCTGTGCATAACTGCCCGGCCCGTAATGTGCAGGCCCGATAGCCCGAAGTCCGTTCCTGTAAGCATTTTCAACGTACTTCAATGTGATCATCGAATCAGCCCCTTCTAAGGACAATATATAGCCGATCGGAACGACTTCCAATGGGTCTTTCCAAAGCTTCAAGTGGTTTTCGAGCGATTCAAGGTCATTTATCTGTACCATCTGCCCTGCTTCCTCCATGGTATTATACCAAGCCAGTTGTCCCTGCGTCTGTGCCCATGCCTGATGGGGTGAATGCCAGCCGGGAAGCTTACTTCCAGGTTTTATATATCGCGCTATCTGAGTGGCTACACATATACCCACACTTCCTTTTCGCATTGCATCAAGTGAAACGGTGCCTTTTGCCCTGTCCGGTTTGTCATCCATACCTGCTTCACTCTTTCGAATGTCAACCACCGGCCTGGTAAGGTCCCGGTTCCATTCCAGTGCATTCATGGATAAATCAAGATGTGCATCGAATATTAATATATCTCTATTTGCCATGACTTACTGTTGTCAATTTTACTGTTCAGACAGTAATCTTTCTTTTTCTTGCCAATACTTTCCACTCATCCACTATACTTCCGTTTTTAACCACATATACATTTTCATGAAGCGCCATAGTAGGACAAATGTGGACCGGAATACCATATACATACTGGCCGGCTTCCCACATTTCTGCATTTTTAACAGCAATTACCATATGTTCCTCGCTATGATTTATTACCTCAAAATCTTTAATTTCAGGAAAGAAAACCCTGGGTTGCGACATTTCGGAAGCGATGGCTTTATGGCCCAGGTCAAGACACAGTAAATTTTCAGCCGGCTTGCTTACAATGGTGGTAATTAAAACAGCAGCATGTTTGAAAGTCAGGTCGGGAAAAGCTGTGCTGTAGCCATAGTCCCACAATATACAGGTTCCCGGGCTCAGTTCAAGGTCTGATGCCTTTGCATGAACAGGGAATGTAGGCGTCCCTCCTGCAATTACCAGGGGTGTGGTAAATCCTGCTTTATTTAATTCCCCTATAAAATCCGTGGCTTTTTTAAAATCCCTGTTGCAGACTTTTGCCCGGTCAGTTAAATTGCTGTCGCGAATGTGCCCGTCGTACACATGTAATCCTGACAGGATCAGGCCGGGAAGATCATTTATCAACTGGTACAATTTCAATGCTTCAGGTCCCGGTATTATTCCCGTTCGGTGCATTCCGATATCTAAATCGAGTAAAACATGGAGCTCGATTCCACTTTCAACGGCTTTATGTGACAGCTCACTGATAACGTATGCTGAATCAGCGATCAGTGAAAATTCCGCTGAAGGAAAAACATTTACCAAATTTATAAAACGATCGATGGCCGTGCCCGTAAGTGGGAACGCGATCAATATATCTTTGCCGCCATTCATTGCTGTCATTTCAGCCTCGGCAATGGTGGCGCATTTGAATTTTGTGATTCCATGGCGTATCTGAAGGCGGATTAATTCCGGCAGCTTGTGGGTTTTCACATGCGGGCGTAGCCTTTCGACACCTCCGGCTATGGCAATCATTTTCCTGATATTGTTTTCAATACGTTCCGGAAACAACATTAATGCCGGTGTTACCACCGGTACAGTATTATCAATCTTAAACCAGATACCTGACATCGTACATTAATATAATTCAAAAATAGCTTCAATTTCAACTGCCACCTGTCCGGGCAATATCATTCCAACAGCACTGCGTACACCTTTACCATATTCCTCTCCAAAAACCTCTACCATCAATTCACAGAAACCATTGATAACGGCCGGATGCTTGCTAAAATCCAGCGTACAATTTACCATGCCGAATGTTTTAATCAATCGTTTAATCTTGTTCAGACTTCCGATTTCATGCTTCAACGTGGCCAACATGGTGAGTCCTGTCTGGCAGGCTGCTTCCTTTGCTTCATCAACTGTAAGGTCTTTTCCAACTTTTCCGGTTATAAATGTGCCGTCCTCCCGGCAAGGAGCCTGCCCTGATACAAACAGCAACTTGCCAGCGATAACAACAGGGTGATAGATCCCTCCTGCTCTGGGCACCGGAGGTAGTTTCAGGTTCAATCTGTCAATTTGTTCTTCAGGATTCATATTTGCAGGTTTAAATTAAATAAACTGATTAAGCACAAGTACGCCAATCAAACCCATTACCGATACAATGCTTTCCATGACCGTCCAGGTTTTGAAGGTATCTTTAACCGACATGTTGAAATACTCTTTAAACATCCAGAACCCACCATCATTTACATGAGACAGCATGAGGCTGCCAGCTCCAATAGCAAGTACGATCAGTTCAGCAGGTACATCAGCAGCATGTACGATTGGAAGAATGATACCTGCGGCTGTCAATCCGGCTACTGTTGCAGAGCCCACACAAACCCTGATCAAGGCAGCGATCAACCAGGCCATTAGCAGGGGCGATAGCCCGGAGCCGTTCAGCAGATCTCCAATATACTGACTTACCCCGCTATCAACCAAAACCTGTTTCAACCCACCGGCACCGGCAATAATAAGCAGGACCATCGCGATACTCGATACAGCTTTCGCAGCGCTGAACATCAATGTTTTCATATTCATGCCCTGGTTTAGACCCAGCGTAACAATGGCGGTAAGTACGGATAGCAACATGGCAATCGCAGGATTTCCTAGCATGCCAATTATTTTAACAAACCCGTAATTTTCACCCCAAATAAATTTTGATGCGGTGGCAATCCCTATTAATATCAACGGCAACAACGCGGTGAACAAACTCACTCCGAGTGAAGGCAATTTCTCCTCCGGCAAGGGTTCGGTATTGTAAAACTCCTTTAATGGTTCTGACTTATATTTCTTTAATGTTTGCGAAAAAATAATCCCCCCTGCAATGATGGCCGGCACAGCCACAATGATACCGTAAATCATTGTAGTGCCAATATCAGCATGCAGCATTTGCGAAATAGCTGTGGGAGCAGGGTGGGGTGGTAGATAACCATGTGTCACCGATAGCGAAGCAAGCATGGGAATACCTACATAAAGTATCGGCAATCTGGTAGTAAATGCCACGGTAAAAACCAGTGGAACCATAATAACGAACCCGACTGAGTAAAACATCGGAATCCCCACAATAAAACCGGTGATGATCAGTGCCCACTGTATATACCGGAGGCCAAAAATAGATACAAGCCGGCTGGTAATCTGTTGGGCAGCGCCACTGTCAGCCACCAGTTTGCCCAGCATAGCTCCAAATCCAAGAATGATCACCAGACTGCCAAGTGTATCACCCATACCCTTCTGTATTGCATGTACGGTTTCAGTCACCGAAAGGCCTTCCGCAACGCCAACCAGTAATGACACTATAAAAAATGAAATGAACGCATTGAGTTTGAATACAACAATCAGGACTAACAGTAGGAGAACCCCGATGATCACAATAAATAACGGCATAGCATAAAAGAACGATATTTTCAGCTAAAAACCATATATATCATGCCAGGCTGCCTTTCGGATTTAATAATCCCATCTCTCAGCCTGAGATAACACACTTATCCTCAGAATGCATATGTGGCAGATGGAATTGTCAGGCATGTCATCTATATTTATATCCTAAAATAGCTATCAATTATTTACAACATTCATATGGACCGCATTACGCTAACATTTCTTGTTCTTCTTATTTCGGGTATGGCATCAGCCCAACCACAATTTACAAGACAGGACACTCTGCGCGGCTCGATAACACCGGAACGCGCCTGGTGGGACTTGAAATATTACCATCTGGACATTGTTGTAAACCCTGCCGACAGCACGATCGAAGGTAAAAACAAGGTGATTTACAGCGTACTGCAACAAGGCCAGGTTATGCAGATAGATCTGCAAGCCCCTCTCACAATTTCAAAAGTCGTTCAAAACGGACAGTCTCTACAGATCGTCCGCGAAGGCAATGCACATTTTATCAGTCTTGAAACCGTGCAATTGCCGGGAACAATGCAGGAAATAGTCGTTTATTATGGTGGGAAGCCCCGGGTAGCCCTCAGACCCCCCTGGGATGGTGGCATCACCTGGCAAAAAGATGAAAATGGTTTGCCTTTCATTGCCTCCTCCTGCCAGGGAATCGGAGCTAGTATCTGGTGGCCATGCAAGGACCACATGTACGACGAGGTTGACAGCATGCTGATCAGCGTAAACGTACCAGGCAACCTAGTGAATGTTTCCAACGGAAGACTTCGCAAAGTGGATACGCTTGATAACCAAACAAAAACCTGGCACTGGTTTGTTGCGAATCCGATCAATAATTACGGAGTAAATATCAACATTGGCGATTATGTGCATTTCTCAGAGAAGTTTGCAGGCGAGAAAGGCGAACTGGACCTTGACTACTGGGTTTTGCGTAATAACCTGGAAAAAGCGAAGAGTCAGTTTAAAGAAGTACCCCGCATGATGAAAGCATTTGAGCACTGGTTTGGCCCCTACCCCTTTTATGATGACAGTTACAAGCTAGTTGAAGTTCCGTACCTGGGTATGGAACATCAAAGCTCCATCACCTATGGCAATGGCTATCAAAACGGCTACCGAGGCATGGATCTGAGTAATTCGGGCTGGGGACTTAAATTTGATTTTATCATTGTACACGAGTCGGGACATGAGTGGTTTGCCAACAACATCACCTATAAGGATATGGCCGATATGTGGATTCATGAGGGGTTTACCAACTATTCCGAAAATCTTTTTGTTGAATATTATTTTGGTAAGGAGGCAGGCGCCGCATATGTCAAAGGAACGCGAAAGCATATCAGAAATGACCGGCCGGTAATCGGGATTTACGGAGTAAATTACAGCGGGTCGGGAGACATGTACTCCAAAAGCGGCAACATGCTGCACACACTGAGGCAAATTGTGAACGATGATGAAAAATGGAGGTCCATGCTGCGGGGGATCAATCTGGAATTTCATCACCAAACCGTTACGACAGCTCAAATTGAGGATTACTTAAGTGAAAAATCAGGCCGGGATCTGTCGCCTTTTTTTGCACAGTATCTCAGAGATATACGTATTCCGATATTTGAATATGAGGTAAAAGACGAAACAATTCATTACCGCTGGAGCAATTGCGTTGTTGATTTTGACATGCCCATTCGCATTTATGTATCAGGTGAAGAAATGTGGCTGAACCCTACAACCCAATGGTCGCAGGCAGTTATTCGAACAGAACAACAGGCAATTAAAGTTGACTCTGGATTTTACGTGGCGGTATTGAATGTTACCGGAAAATGATTTTCGGATGAACAGATAACTTTTTCGACAAACACCGAATAAGCTTTAAAAACCCTTGGGGTTTGATTAATCCGCTATTTGGCTTTAGGCTTATATTGGTAACT
>JACZXH010000094.1 GCA_022571715.1 Bacteroidota bacterium
ACGGGAATGTTAATATTAAAATTGTATTTATCATATCTTTGAGCAACTCTTTGCCTTCTCTGTGTACCTCCTTGACATAGTTATTGCACAGAGAATCACGAAGAAGACATTGAGTATCACTGAGAAAAGTAGTTTTTATGAATTAGAATGAATATCAAGACTCAGTCCAATTAATAACAAAATAATAGTGATAAATAGATTCAGCACCTCAAAATAAGATTTAACCACGTTCCACCATTTTTGAAATCTATTCGTTTGCAATTCTGTAAAAGCTCATTATCTTTGCAGCCCTGTTTTAGATAAAGAATATCAATGAAAAGGACATTTCAACCCTCAAACAGAAAAAGAAAGAATAAACATGGATTCTTCAGCAGAATGGAAACTGTTGGCGGAAGGACTGTTATAGCAAACCGAAGGGCAAAAGGAAGAAAAAAACTTTCTGTTTCGGACGAAAGAAAGCACAAACAGTAATATAGTTCGCTCTGCTCACAACTTACTAAATGTCCGTCATCCGGATTTGAAGACAAGATTCAAAATTTCGATTTTGCAGGTTAAGAGATTTACCTTCAGGAAAAAAGAGCGGCTGTGCCGTAAAAAATATATCCGTGAACTGTTTGAGAAAGGTTCTTCTTTTTTTTTATTTCCATTTAAAATCCTGTATCTGATTCACACGCATACCGATGTTGCAAACCTGCAAATTTTGATAAGTGTATCTAAAAAGCATCATAAAAAAGCGGTTGACCGCAACCTTCTGAAACGCAGAATACGTGAGGCTTACAGGATCAACAAGCATATTTTGGAAATTAATCCTGATAAAAATATTTTCTTTGCCTATATTTATGTAGGTGGCGAGGTGTTACCATTTAATCAAATCGAATTAAAACTAAAACAAGCATTAATTCGTTTGAAATATATACTTGGTACTGAAGTGGCATAAATATTGGAGATATTTACCTGGTAACTTAAATTAATAATCTTATTAAACATCAATATATGAGAAAGAAAGCGCTTGGAGCAATTCTGTTTATTGCAGTTGGATCAGTTATTTTTTCTTTTATCCCTACGGGTAATTATTTCGAGATCGCCAAGAATCTCGACATATTTGCTACGCTTTTCAAAGAAGTGAATACCTACTATGTAGATGAAATTGATCCCGAGACTTTGATAAACACCGGTATAGAGGCCATGCTTTCTTCGCTGGACCCATACACCAATTATATTCCAGAAGAAGATGCTGCTGCATACCGGACGATGACAACCGGAGAGTATGCCGGAATCGGGTCGTTGATTGCAAAAGTGAATGGTAAAAACATGATTACCATGCCCAATAAAGGCTTTCCTGCTGAGAAAGCCGGCCTGAAAATCGGTGACGAACTTATTGAGGTGGACGGAACAAATGTAGTAGAGATTACCATCGGTGAAATAAGCAAGCTACTGAAAGGAAGAGCCAACACGGATGTGACCCTTAAAGTGAAACGCTACGGAATGGAGGATCCAATTGATTTTACCATCACAAGGGGCAGGATCATCATTGATAATGTACCATATTACGGCATAGTAGGTGACCATACTGGATATATCCGGCTTTCTGATTTTACTACAAATGCCACTAAAGAAGTGAAAACGGCACTTCAGGATTTAAAATCACAGGGTGTGGATAAGGTAATCCTTGATCTGCGGGGCAACCCGGGCGGCCTTCTTTACGAAGCAGTAAATATCTGTAACATATTTTTACCAAAAGGACTGGAAGTAGTACGTACAAAAGGAAAAGTGGCTGAATGGAATAAGACGTATAGAACCCTCAACAACTCCTTTGATGAATCCATACCCCTTGTAGTGCTCACAAACAATGCCAGCGCATCTGCTTCGGAGATTGTAGCCGGCGTGATCCAGGATTACGACCGGGGTATCATTGTTGGAAGAAAAACATATGGAAAAGGCCTCGTACAAACCACCCGACCACTAGCGTATAACTCGCAACTGAAAGTTACTACAGCCAAGTATTACATTCCAAGCGGCAGGTGCATTCAGAAGCTCGATTACAGTCACCGGCAGGAGGATGGCAGTGTGGACGACATTCCGGATTCACTGAAGGTTGCTTTTCAAACCAGCCATGGCCGCATTGTATATGACGGTGGCGGCGTTTTGCCTGATATTGAAACGGAAATAGAATATCTGGCTCCAATAACCATAAGTCTCATTCAAAAGGCGCTATTGTTTGACTATGCCACGTCATACTATTATGAAAACCGGGCGCCTGTCGATGCCCGGAAATTTAAATTGTCAGATACTGAATATGACGAATTTATCAGCTGGCTGGACGAAAAGGATTATGATTATAAAACCAACGTAGAAAAAAGTATTGAAAAGCTTATTGAAAATGCAAAAAAAGAAAACTATTACTTTGAAATTGAAGCACTAATAAGAAATCTTGAGAGTAAGGTCAAACATAACAAAGAATCCGACCTGATCACCTTCAAAGAGCAGATCAAAAGTATCCTGGAAGAAAACATCGTTTCCAGATATTTTCTCATTAGCGGTGAAATTGAAGCATCGCTTGATAACGACACTGATCTTCAGGAAGCTATTAAGGTACTGGATGACTTCGACAGGTATCATAAAATCCTGAACACTGAATCTGAATAGTAAGGAACACCCTCTTAATGACTACCCTACTCAGTCTGGAAACTTCTACGGATGTTTGCTCCCTGGCACTGCATCAGGATAGCCGGCTCGTCGCGGAATTCAGTTTGCACATTCAACAAGCACATTCTCGGTCGCTGGCCGCTTTGGCAGATCTGGCGTTTGATCACGCAAAAGTAGATAAACAAAACCTGGACGCGGTAGCAGTATCGAAAGGGCCGGGGTCATATACAGGATTACGCATTGGTACTTCGCTGGCAAAGGGCCTGTGTTTTGGCCTTGATATACCCCTTATTGCAGTAAATACCTTGGAGTCAATGGCATTTACAGTAAACCGTTTCAATGACCACAATGCCATACTCTGCCCAATGATCGACGCCCGGAGAATGGAAGTGTATTGCCTACTGGTAAATAGCAACCTGGAAATAATTGAAGAAACCCGCGCAAAAATTATTGACAACGATAGCTTTTCATCCATTTTGAAGCAGGATAAAGTATGGTTTTTCGGAAACGGAGCTGAAAAATGTGAAACCCTGCTCGGACACCAAAATAATGCGTTTTTTATCCGGGATTTTCACATCTCAGCACAAAGTATCGGCATGATCGCCTTTAAAAAATTTGAAAATAAAGATTTTGAAGATCTTGCATATTTTGAGCCGTTTTATTTAAAAAAATTTATTGCAGGAAAGCCGAAATCATTACTTTAATCAGCCCTGCATCTCCGTAGCAGCTGAACCCGTGATAATGTAATATCTATTCGGATATCGTGCATATCCTGGCATACACCTGCTTAGATTACAACCATACAATTACGAATATTATGGTAATTGTAAAACTTAATTCTACGAGAAATTGTTAACTTACAAGCGATATGGACAGCAGCGATACAATCATAAACCGGGTTACAGGTAGCGCTCTGGTGAGTATTGACCTTGAAGACCTGTACCATCCGGGGAAAAGAATACTTTATGATCTAAAAGATAACCTTTTCGAAGGAATCGTGCTAAAGGAAAAAGATTTTCGTGATTTCATTCGTACGCACGACTGGACACAGTACAGCCAAAACAATATTGCTATTATATGCAGCGTCGATGCCATTATTCCTACTTGGGCATACATGCTGCTTGTTACAAAAATGGAACCCTTTGCCAACATGATCGTACTAGGCAACCTGCAGGACCTTGAAAATGCGCTTTTCAAGGAAGCCCTCGATAAACTGGACATAGAAGCTTACCGCAATCGGAAAGTGGTAATCAAAGGATGCTCGGGCAAACCGGTCCCGGAATATGCATACGTCGAACTCACAAGAAAATTACTGCCCCTAGCAGCCAGCATCATGTTTGGAGAACCATGCAGTACGGTTCCAGTGTATAAAAAGCCAAAAGACCGCTAATTGATCGCTGAAAAAGAATGAAGCGACCAGGCAGGATCCTTCCGGTGATTGTATTTTCTCAATTCGCCGGCACTTCATTGTGGTTTGCAGGCAATGCAATACTCCCTGATATTCAAAAGGCATGGCAGCTTGGTGACGCCAGTCTGGGTTGGATGACGTCCTCCGTGCAGCTTGGTTTCATCGCCGGCACTTTTCTTTTTGCTTTTCTTACATTGGCCGACCGCTATCCTGGCAGACTGATTTTTCTGATTTGTTCAGTGATTGGCGGCTTTACGAACCTGTCCATTATTTTTATTGACGGAAATCTGGTTTCTCTCATTACGCTTCGCTTTTTCACAGGATTTTTTCTGGCTGGTATTTATCCGGTGGGAATGAAGATTGCCGCCGAATGGTACCGGAAAGGACTCGGAAAAGCACTTGGCTACCTGGTAGGCGCCCTTGTAATAGGGACGGCCTTTCCACACCTGATCAGGGGATTGGCTAACGACTTACATTGGGAAAAGGTGATGTTATACGTTTCTGGCATTGCCATAACAGGAGGGGTACTTATGTACCTGCTGGTACCCGAAGGACCTTATAAAAAAAGCAGCTCCGGATTTAGCTTCAAAGCGGTAATAAACATTTTCAAGGAAAAAGATTTCAGGCATGCGGCATTCGGATACTTTGGCCATATGTGGGAATTATATGCAATTTGGACTTTCGTCCCTTTTATCTTAATCAAATATGCTGAATTGAACCATACCGGTTTTAATGTATCCACATGGTCGTTTATTATCATCGGTGCGGGAGCTCTTGGATGCGTGCTGGGAGGATACGCTTCAAAAGTCTATGGAAGTGTAAAGGTAGCCTTCGTGATGCTTTTTGTTTCAGGTATCTGCTGCCTGATCTCCCCTATCCTGTTTGACATTCCATATGAAATATTTATGCTAATAATGGTGATCTGGGGGTTTACTGTGGTGGCTGACTCCCCACAATTTTCAACTTTAAATGCACTCACAGCACCGAAAGCCCTGATCGGAACAGGCCTCACCATGGTTACAGGTATCGGTTTTGCCATTACCATATTCAGTATTGAGCTTCTCAATACACTGAAAGACGTTGTAACCCATGAAATGCTGTTTCTTCTGCTGATACCCGGACCGGTTTTTGGCTTGATAACGTTGATCCCTTTGATCAGGAAAGAGCCAGTTATGGGATGAACGTTCATTTTTACATGCCATTTCTCAGAATGGCAATGAATAGTCTCATTTTATCGCTGGTAACCTTCATTAGATTCTTCCTGCCCAGTAAATATCCGTAAATATCTGTAAATATCCAATAAACATCCCTTTCAATTCATTTTTACCCTGTTGAGCCAGTCAGAGCCATGCAAATCTAGCGTGGAAGTTTCTTCCGTGTCAAAAACTATGAAACTCGCTTCACTCAGACATCGTTGTGACCCGTCATCATGAACGAATGTGAATGATATCTAATTTATATCGGTTAATATTAACAGCCTTCGTTTGCGCTCAGGATGACGTTTAAAAATGGTTAGAGGAGGAAATATCAAATAGAAAATTGAATGCTTTGTGCTGTGCCAGAGACGCACCAGGGAATGTCCCTTCTTAGAGTCACAATACCTATTACTTGGTTCGAATAATCTCAATAGAAGGACACAATTCATTAGATTCATTGGTTATACGCTCCCTCTGAAACACCTTCTTCTTCATACTCCTCCACCGGCAAGCAACTGCATACTAAATTCCTGTCGCCGTAAGCGCTGTCGATTCGGCTTACTGCAGGCCAGAACTTCCGGTCCCTCACAAATCGTAGTGGATAAGCCGCTTTCTGCCGGCTGTATGGATACTCCCAGTTGTCAGCCGTAACCACATCAGCCGTATGAGGTGCATTTTTCAACACATTATTGACCGGATCTTCCTTACCATCAGCAACCTCCTGCACTTCCACCCTGATCCGGATCAGTGCATCACAGAAACGATCCAGCTCCGCTTTGGTTTCGCTTTCAGTAGGTTCGATCATCAATGTACCCGGAACAGGGAAAGACACCGTAGGAGCGTGAAAACCGTAATCCATAAGCCGTTTTGCAATATCTTCAACCTCAATGCCGAAATGCTTAAACTCCCTGCAGTCCACAATCATTTCATGTGCACACCTGCCGTTTTTTCCGGTATAAAGGATGGGGTAATGATCCTTCAGCCTGTCTTTGATATAATTGGCATTCAGTATGGCCATTTCTGTAGCCCATTTCAAGCCCTTTACGCCCATCATAGCAATATATGCATACGATATCAGCAATACACTGGCGCTTCCCCATGGCGCTGCTGAAACAGCTTTGATTGCCTGGTCGCCACCTGTTTTTATCACAGGATGCCCTGGAAGAAATGGAACAAGCTGCTTTGCAACACATATCGGCCCCATGCCCGGACCGCCGCCGCCGTGAGGGATCGAAAATGTTTTATGTAAGTTTAAATGGCACACATCAGCTCCGATACGCGCCGGGCTGGTAATACCCATCTGTGCGTTCATATTTGCTCCGTCCATATACACCTGCCCACCGTTTTGATGAATAATTTTGCATATCTCCACGATTTCTTCTTCAAACACACCATGGGTGGAGGGATAGGTGACCATCAATGCGGCAAGGTTTTCGTTATGCGCTTCGGCTTTTGACCGGAGATCTGCAACGTCAATGTTGCCGTGCTCGTCACATGCCACAATCACCACTTTCATGCCGGCCATAACTGCGCTGGCAGGGTTTGTACCATGCGCTGATGAAGGTATCAGTGTTACATTCCGGTGTGTATCGCCCCGGCTTTTGTGGTAGGCCCTGATCACCATCAGTCCGGTAAATTCACCCTGGGCACCGCTGTTGGGTTGAAGCGATGTTGCTGAAAAGCCAGTGATCTCATTCAGCCATTCTTCCAGATCGCCGAACAATTGCTGATATCCTTCAGTCTGGTCAACGGGAGCAAACGGGTGTATGCCTCCGAATTCATGCCACGTAACGGGTATCATTTCAGAAGTGGCATTGAGTTTCATGGTACATGAACCCAGGGAGATCATGGAATGCGTCAGCGACAGGTCCTTATTTTCAAGATGCTTCAGATACCGGAGCATTTCGTGCTCGGACTGATACCTGTTGAACACCGGATGCGTAAGGTAGGGCGACCTGCGTAACAGGGTATCCGGCCAGTTAATTGCGGACCCAGCCACGGCTCTGTTAATCACACTATCATCTGCCTTCCTGTCTGCTGCTTCGCAAAAAATAGCGGTAATAAGTTTAATTACTCCCATGTCGGATATTTCATCCAATGCTATGCCAATTGTACCGTCTTCAAAATACCTGAAATTGCATTCTTTTGCCTCTGCGATGGATCTTACTTTTTGCTGCTTTACACCGGATGGAAGACTGATTTTCAATGTATCAAAATAGTAGTTGTTTAGCTGTATAAAGCCAGAATGGGCAAGCGATTTTTCCAGTGCTATTGTCAAGCCGTGTATCCTGCTGGCAATTTTGCGTAATTCATCCGGTCCGTGATACACGGCGTACATTCCGGCCATTACGGCAAGCAATACCTGCGAGGTGCAAATATTGGATGTCGCTTTCTCCCGCCTGATATGCTGTTCGCGGGTTTGTAAGGCCATCCGATATGCATTCCGCCCCTGTACGTCCAGTGAAGCTCCGATAATTCTCCCGGGCATCTGGCGTTTAAATTCCTCTTTGGTAGCAAAATAAGCTGCGTGTGGACCACCATACCCCATCGGAACACCAAAACGTTGTGAGGTACCAGTTACAATATCAGCGCCCATTTCTCCGGGCGGTTTCATCAGTAACAGCGACATGAGGTCAGCCAAAACTGTAGTACGCACACCTTGTGCAGTCGCAACGGCAAACAATCTGGTGTAATCTCTTAATCCCCCGTTATTGTCTGGATTCTGTACAATAATGCCAAATAAATCCGGATTGGTAAGGTCAAGGTTATCAATTTCTCCAATTTCCATATCAACCCCGGCAGGGGTAGCCCTGGTTTTAAGTACATCCAGTGTCTGTGGAAATATATTTATGTCCACAAACAGTTTATTGGCATTCTTTTTAGATCCTTTTCGGGTGGCCCTCATCAATGATATGGCCTCTCCGGCAGCGGTTCCTTCATCAAGCAATGAGGCGTTGGCTATTTCCATTCCCGTAAGGTCGATGACCATCGACTGGTAATTAATCAGTGCTTCGAGACGGCCCTGGGCGATCTCGGCCTGATAGGGTGTGTAAGCAGTGTACCAGCCCGGGTTTTCAAATATATTTCTTAATATAACCGGGGGTACAATACAATCGTAGTAGCCCATCCCTATAAAGGACTTAAATACCTTATTCTTCTGAGCAAGTTTCCGGAAGTCTTTCAGAAACTGATACTCACTCTTTGCCGGGAGCAGATTGAGCTCCTTTTCAAATCTTATACTTGCAGGAATGGTTTGATCGATCAACTCTGCTACAGAATCGACACCAACGATACGCAGCATTTCAGACACTTCAGATAATGAGGGGCTATTGTGCCTGAAATCAAACCTCTCTCTATATAATGCATCAATTTTAATATTCATTTCCGTATGAAATTTATGATAAAGCGTGCAAATCTACCTCATAACCAATTATTAATAAAACATTTTTAGCCCTTAATCAGCTGGTTTATTCCGTCCAAACCGTACTAGTTTGCCAGATTATAATTAGATGTACCAGAAGCCTTCTCCTATGCTTTAAGTAGGATGTATTATTTATTTCTGAATTTTGCGGAAATATGTCGTTGCAACGATTACGGCCTACCGTATGAAAGACCATAAAAATATACCGCTCATCAAACATTATTCCAATTACAGAGGTTGATCACGTGAATAATTTAACTTTGTAATTTCAATATATTTTCGATTACTATGGAAAAGATGTTTTCATTTATTTTATTTCTATGTCTGGCCTTGCGTGTTGTTGCGCAATACGAAGAAGCCAGCCGTTTTGCCGAAACCATAACCTCTGAAGACCTGAAAGACTACCTGACTATCCTTTCATCAGATGCCTTGGAAGGACGGGAAACAGGCGAACGGGGTCAAAAGATGGCTGCTGCCTTTATCGCCTACCATTTCGAAAAAATCGGACTTAAGCCGGTTGTTAAAAGCGGAGAAACGTATTCTTATTATCAGCGTTTTGCACTTGAAAAAAGTTTTCCGGGAGAAATCTACATCACTATTGATGGCAATAAAAAAATAAACGGTGAAGACCTGATTTATTGGGGGAGAAAAAATATGGATAGCGAAGAACAAATCCAGGCTGTTTTTGTGGGGGCAGGAAGTGAGGAATCCTTCCAGGCAACGCATGTGGAAGGAAAAGCAGCCGTGATATTTGCATCGGGAGCCGGGTTTCAGGGATGGAGGTCGCTGTCTGACCGTGCAACAAAAAATAATGCAGCCGTAACTTTTTTGGTTGTTGCCGACAATGCAGATACATACAATTCGTTGCTATCCCGGTATAAAAGCTATTTTATGGGTTCGAACCTGGGATTCAAAGCTGAAGGTGCATCGGCAGCTTCGGGTGGTGTATTTTTAATTTCACAATCCTTGGCAGCCCAACTACTAAGAACCGATGAAGAAAAACTATTGAAAGCAGCAGCAAAATATGATGAAGGAAACAAAAAAGCACTTCAGGAAATCAAGCCTTCAACATTCGGTTACAAAATTACCAGGAATTCTGAAATTATGTGGACAGAAAATGTGCTCGGTTACCTGGAGGGTACAGACAAGAAAGATGAGCTCGTTATCATTACATCGCATTATGACCACATAGGTAAGAGAGGTGACGAGATCAATAATGGAGCGGATGATGACGGCTCGGGTACTACTTCGGTAATGGAAATTGCACAAGCATTTGCAGAGGCGAAAAAGTCAGGTTACGGGCCCAGAAGAAGTTTGCTTTTTATGACGGTAACCGGTGAAGAAAAAGGGTTACTGGGTTCACAGTATTACGTAGAAAATCCGGTTTTTCCGCTCGAAAATACGGTCGTGGATCTCAATATTGATATGATCGGACGCCACGACCCCGAACACGATGATAACCTTGATTTTGTTTACCTGGTGGGGAGCGACAAACTATCAAGTGAATTGCACGAATTGAGTGAAATGGCAAACAATACATTTACCAACCTCAGCCTGGACTATACCTATAATGATGAAAACCATCCTGATCGCATATACTATCGTTCTGATCATTGGAATTTTGCAAAAAACGACATCCCGGTTATCTTTTACTTCAGCGGTATTCATGCGGACTATCATAAACCGACAGATACCATCGATAAAATCGAATTTGATATGCTTGAACAAAGGGCCAGGCTTGTATATTATACGGCGTGGGTGGTAGCTAACAGGGAGGACCGCATTGTAGTGGATGCTCCAAAGGACATCTCTATTGAATCAAAGGACTAGGTGAGGTGTATAAGGTGCCTTGCGAACCAGTGAGCGATTGCAAATCTGCTGCTAAACCAGTATTGGGATTTTTAGTCAGATTATTAAGGTCACTAAGAATGGGGTTTCAAAACTGACAACACGATTTAGCGTACTATCTTCTGCGCTTATTCCTGGTTTTTGCGTAAGAAATTGATTTGTGTGCACGTTTCTTTTTTTCATGAAAAGCGCCTTTAAATTCCGGATCCTCGCTTTTTCGCTGTTTGTCATATTCTCTGGCCATCTCCTGCCTTTCCTCAAATGAAGTTTCAAAGATTTTAATATCCTGCGGAAGTCGAATGACCTGTATTTTTTCACGTATCAATTTCTCGATCTTACTGATATGATATTTTTCAACATCGTTTACGAAAGTGATGGATTTCCCAGGTCTGAGAGCACGCCCGGTGCGGCCGATCC
>JACZXH010000131.1 GCA_022571715.1 Bacteroidota bacterium
GCAAGTCCTTAGCGCCACCAACATTTGGAAGAACTACGGAAGATTTTCGGAAAACCTTGGGGCGTTATTGACTTTTCCCATAGGGATCCCTTCGGGGTTGGTTCGTTTTGCGTCAAGACAAAATGAACGAAAGAAAAAAATTACTACAGGTCTTTGCGCGGAGTATTGGATAAACTAATAACAAGAGTATTTAGCATGGCGCTTAATTTATCAATATTAATCAAATTTCTGCCATTTACATTTCAACAAATATCTTATGTTTTTGTCTTTGGGACACCCATTTTTAAAAATAATAGCCATAAATAGAACATATAGGCCATTATTTAAAAATGTGCGCAAAACAGGAAAGAAAGGATCGAAAGAATGAACCAAGGAAACATTAGCTTATTAATAAAACTTAAATGGTTAATTCAATTTAACTTTAACGCTTCTTCCAACTCAAATGAATTCTAACGCAGATGTGCGGAATCGCCGGGTTTCTAAATTATGATTACAGACACGATTACTTCAGGCAGGTAAACCGTATACAAATCCACCGGGGCCCTGATCATCAGGGATCCTGGTTTTCAGGTCCGGTTGCATTGTTTCATCAGCGGTTGTCGATCATTGATCTTTCAGAAAAGGCCAATCAACCTTTTGAAAAAGAGGGGCTTGTCATCATTTATAACGGAGAAATATACAATTACCCTGAATTACGCAAAGAACTAAAAGAAAACCGGAGAATCAATTTTATTACCCACTCCGATACGGAAGTAATTCTCGAACTTTACAGGATACACGGAGTAAATTGTCTCCATTTATTAAGAGGAATGTATGCCTTTGCGATTGTTGATATTCAAAAAAAATCACTTTTCCTTGCCCGGGATCCATTTGGTATAAAACCGTTGTTTTACACATCGCAGGGAAAAAAATTTGCATTTGCTTCCGAACTAAAAACACTGATATTTTCTCCGGATTTCAATAAAAAAATTAATACCTATGCCCTTGCAGGAAGCATGAATTACCTGTGGGTTCCCGGTAATGATTGCATATTTAGTGGATGCAACAAACTGCCTGCAGGATCTTTTCTGAATGCAGACTATAATGGGAATATAGAGATTCAGCAGTATTATCAGCCCGACACACGTACTGCAGACTTTGATGAAGAAGAGCTCATTGATTTACTTGATCACCAAATCAGTGATTCTGTAAATAAACACATGGTATCTGATGTTCCCGTCAGCGCCTTTCTGAGCGGAGGGCTGGACTCATCGCTTATTTCCGTTTTGGCAAGAAAAATAGGTGCCCTTACGACTTATACTATCAAATTTGCCGATAAAGACAAAAAAGCAGAACAAATGCCCGATGATTCTTTATTTGCTCGAAAAGTGGCTAAAAAGTTTGATCTTGATCATCATGAAATTGAAATATCTCCGGAGATAACCCGGGAGCTGCCCCACCTTATATATCACCTCGACGAGCCACTAGGTGATCCTGCTGCTATAAACACTTACCTGATATGTAAAGCAGCAAAAGAAAATGGCAGTAAAGTGCTTCTTTCAGGAATGGGCGCCGACGAATTGTTTTTCGGTTATAGAAGGCAAAAAGCACTGCTATGGGCATTGAAGTACCGGAACATACCGAAATCAATTAAACAGATCGTTTCGTCAGGACTGCAATATATACCGGTAAGAATTGGCAATCGTGGAGTAAAACCTGTGAGATGGGCCAAACGATTTTTATCCTTTGTAGACTTACCGGAATCCGATGCATACATGCGAAGCTATTCTTACTACGATGAGGATGCACTGAATAACCTATTTGTGAAAGATATGAGTAATGAAATTAATCGGCTCTATAACGATCATCGCCAAGTATTTCACAGCTTATCTGATAAAAGCGTTATAAACCAGATGTGTTATACTGATATGCACATGTTTATGCAGGGGTTGAATTTGACTTACACTGACAGGGCTTCGATGGCTGCATCTGTTGAAGTACGTGTACCCTTTATAGATACACATGTAGCAAAACTGGCCATGTCCATACCGGGAGAATTGAAATTCAGAAAGCAGGAATCCAAATACATCTTGAAGAAAGTAGCCGAACGATACCTGCCTCATGACGTTGTTTACAGGCCTAAGGCTTCTTTTGGCGCCCCGATACGAAGTTGGATATCCGGAGACCTCCGGGAAATGGTGGATGATCTTTTAAGTGAGGGAAATGTTAATAAAAGAGGGATATTTAATCCTATCTTTGTCAAAGACCTGATAAATTCGGACAGAAATGGATCGAAAGACCAAGCATATCAGATTTATCATCTGCTTACAATCGAACTCTGGTATCAGCAGTTTGTTGATAAGTAGCCTGCTGGCTACCATATTGTCCTGTCAGGGGCCTTTTGGAGATGAGATTAAGAATCCGGGGTTCGTTATGGATGAAAATGAAACACTCCCTAATGCCTGGGTGCTGGAAGGCAAAGTGGCCTCGGTCAAAAAAGAAGTGTTTGAAAAGAGTAGCTATAAACCTGTTTTAACAGGCGGAAAATCTCCTGTGGTTTTATCTCAGGAAATTACTTTACCGGACTCAGGAAGTTATTTTGTTATTGGGAAGTTCAGGGCTGAAATTGAAAAAGGCGCATTTTTTATCCAGGCAAAAGGGGAATCTGTTTATAAACGGATTGAATTTACAATAAGTAAAGAAGTATGTAAGCGTACACTCTTTTCTATTCATATCACTGGACCCGAAATCATCAAATTAAGTATTGGACTTGTCGCCAATACCCTGGGTTTAGTCTTTCCTGATACATTGTTTGTTTACAAGGAACAATATTTTAAGAA
>JACZXH010000035.1 GCA_022571715.1 Bacteroidota bacterium
ATTATAGGTACCATTAACGGTTATATCTCCGTCTACTGTCATTGTTTTGTTTGTAGTAGTCAGGGTACCACCAGCATCAATTATTAAATTAGTAATTGTTTCATTGGCAGTGAAGGTGACAATATGAGTATTTAATATCCGGGCATTTTCTGTGGTCAATGGGACAGAGCCCGTATCCCAAGTAGATCCAGTATCCCAATCACCGATTTGAGCTGAATTAATGACAATATATTTAGTTACATCTGTATCAAAAGCTGAAGCAGCAGTACATCCCGTTTTTTGTGCGACTACACTTACGTTCCCTGTTCCTGCAGTACCCCAATCTACCGTAATACTTGCCGTTGTACCGCCCGAAGCCTGTGTACCCCCTGTTATCGTCCAGGTATATGTATTACTATTATCTGTTACTGAATACGAAACAGCTGTATCATCCGTACATACTTCGGTTGAACCTGTAATAGCAGATGTTGTCGGACCAGTACAATCGAAATCGTCACCAAAGGCATATTGTGCGCCCTCAGAACTTAATCCAGTTCTTATTGCTATAGGGCTTCCTATTGTGGCGTGAGTTCCTTCCGCTGTCCAAACACTGCCAGCATCAGATCTAGTTAATAATCGGGTTGCAGCATCGATTGTAAAAGCTGTAAATCCTGTACCATCTAAATCCAGGCTATATCTTTGCGCACCTGTTATGTTAAACCCATTTGCAATAGTCATATCCCAATAACCATCTACAAACGTGTTGTAAATTATTGTACCGGCATCATTCAGGCTCAGTCCGGAGTTGCCTGGATCAGAAGCTACAAATTGAAATAACAAGGTACCTCCCGTAGTGATTCCCGTAAAATTGATAGTTGCAGTATTGGTATTAGATGAAGATCCTACTGGAAAAACAACATCAGTAAGCGTAGTATTAGCAATCCAACGTTCAAACTGGCCTAAAATCTGACCTGCTGTGTAAGTTAACGTGCCTTCATTACCTGTCCCTGTTCCAAGTGTAACCTTATTCGATCCGGCATCAATAATTCCTGCAGTCATTGTTAATGTATTGGAGACAATGACATTATTAGCCAACGTAAGTGTGCTGGAAGACTTGTTAATAGTAAAATCATAAAACGTTTCTCCGGAAGAATTAGTGATTGTTTGTGAACCAGTACCATCAAAGGTAACCGTGGCTAAATTTTCATCAAAAGTACTGCTGTTGATAAAATCACCTTCAATATTAAGATCGTAATCATTTGCTGCATCTGTATCAAATGTTGAACTGTTAATTACAAGATCATTGACAATCGTCAAATCTGCAAGCATGGTCTTGGTCCCAGTACCTTCTATTGTCAGATTATAATACGTTGCAGGACTCCCGGAGGGTGTTTTGATATTTGCATTGCCTTGTCTACTATATATAACGGTATTCCCTGTTGCGCTGGCTGTTAATGATCCATTGGTCAATATGAATTTACCGCATTCTAATGTTGAATTGGCATCATTAATCCATATAGAAGTAGTTGCATTGTTCCCCTTTAGAGTGTTATTGATAATCACCCTACCATTGTTAGTCACGGTTACTCCAGCTGCTATATTAATATCATTGATTACCGTCAGATTAGCAGTTGACAAAATAGTTGTATTCCCGTTGATCCTAAGGTCTTTAGTAGAATTATGAACGCCCGTTCCGTCAATAGTTTGACCACTCCCTCCGGTAAATTCAATGTCCTTCTGTCCAGTCTTGGTACCATTTAAGACTAAATTTCCATTAACAGTAATATCTCCATTATTATCATCATCCAATACTCCACCACTATCAATTGTAAGATCATTGATTGTTTCGGCTCCAGTCATCGTAACTGTGGTGCCACTTATTATTACTGCATTATCTGTAGTAGCTGGCCAGTCTGTACCTTGCACCCCTGGACTCATATTTCCCCAGGTTCCGCCATCGTCCCAGTCACCGGATGTTGTTGAAGTAAAAGTGGTCTGGGCTAATGCGGAATAACAAAAGAATAGTAAACAGAGACTAAAAAAAATTCGATCCTTTATCAAAACGAGTACGTAAATATATTAATTAAATGCGCAAATATACACTACTAGCAAATCTACTCTCCTAGCATATGATTATTCAATCTTCTGATTAGTTAATTTCAAATTACCATGTTCAGGTAACCATGTTTTTTTATTTTTGATCCAGCGATTATAACAAAATCAGTTACTTGTAAGGGAATTTATTGCTTTTTAATCCAGTCTGCAATTAACTTGAGCGCTTCAACTGAAAAAGTCTCTTCGATTTTTGCGTATTCTGAAGGTAAGCCGGTTTCGCTGTGTTGAAAAAGGTGATTCAATCCTTTCATTTCTTTCATTAGAAAACGATCATTTCCTCCTGCCTTCAACGATTTCTCAATAGCTTCCAGGTTTTGTTTAGCCGGCACCTTCAGATCAGGAAAGGATTGTTAAAATTAGAGTAGCTGCAAATTTCTTCATGATGGTACGTATATGGTGAACCGTAAAAACAAAAATCTGCTTCGCTTAATTAACCATGCAAAGTATTAATGCGCATAATAAAAACAAGGACTTTATACCTGATTGCCTGTCTGAGTATTTCATTGCTATCACTTTTCACAAAAGGAACCTTTATTAAGCCAGATGGTTTTTGTTTCAATCTTCATATATCCTTCTAATATGGCCGGATCCTGACTTATCAGCTCATCCAACTGATCTTTCTGATAAATAATAATTCCTCCATCGTTTCCGGCAAAAAACCCCTCAACTACTACCTTACCGGTCAGCATCAGTTTTTCAATATATTTCAAATGTCCGGCTTTCATATCCAGATCCACATTGGTTTTATAGCTGGCAATCTGGTTAGCAGGTGTGTATCTTACGAAAGAATATGTCGTCATTTCGTATGGCACTTGTGGGTCACAGATGCCACCGTACCTGAGAGTCCATCCTAATATCTCCGTGGTAAAAAAACCTTGCCGGATAGCCGGGTCATTGCTCAGCAACAGCTCGGTTTCTTCTCTTGATTTTGTATTCAACAGCAAAATTTCGCCACCACCTTCAAAAGGACCCGCATTTACCAGAAATCCCTGGTCGGCAAGCCGGCTTATCGTCCGCAGGTGTTCGTTTTCAATTTCGTGGCTGTCTTCCACCAGGATATGATCTTTTGATTTTGTAAGGAATACGAGCATAAAATGTTCAGGTGTCTGGCTGTAAAGGGTATTCATGCCAGTCATCATCAAGATTATAATAAATATTTTCCGGAAACCAGATGATCCGCGTTGATTTAACATTCAGGTTTTTAGGTTTAACACCGAATTTAACAGTACCTCTGAGAGAATGTCAAAATCGTCTGTCGTATTGTATAAATGAGGCGCTACACGTATCGAAGTGCCCCTGACAGACACATATATCCTTCTTGATTCCAGATCCTTTTCGATAAGGTTAATATCGATTCCTCTGGGAAACCGTATTCCAAACAAATGACTCCCTCTGAAGTTTTCATCTTCAATCCAGAAGCCGGCTTCCCGAAGCCTGTCAATGGCAGTCTGGCTTATGTCCCTGCAATACTCCTGGATGCTTTGAACACCCCATGTCTGGATTTGGTTCAGGGCTGCAAGCATCATAGGCACAAGAATAAAATTGCTGTGTTCACCCACTTCGTAGCGAAGCGCACCCTTTTGATACTTTTCTTCATAATCAACCAGTCCTGCAAAATCTTCACTGTTTAACCGATTGATCCAGTTCTCTTCGATAGGTGTTCCATTATTGAAACGATCTCCATAATAAGCCAGACCTATACTGTAAGGTCCCATCAGCCATTTATATCCGGCACATACTAATGCATCGGGTTCAATTTCCTGCACGTCAAAAGGAAGTGCACCTACCGATTGCGTGCCATCTATGATCAGCGCGGCGTCGGCTTCCCTGGTTTTTGAACGAATATTTTTCAGGTCAAATAGCGTGCCGTCAGCCCAGTGGCAATGCGACAATGCTACAAGCGCTGTATTTGGATTGATGGCGTCTAATATTTGTTGATTCCATGTATTGCCCCGTCCGGTAAATGTATCGGGAGGTTGAATGATTTTAATTGCCGCATGTTGTTCTTTTGCGAGGCGAAACCAGGGATACATATTACTCGGAAATTGTTCTCCAGCAATAACGATTTCAGCATTGTCAGGAATGTTCATGTTTTTGGCAACGTTGGCCATTCCATACGAAACGGAAGGGATAATTGCAATCTGACCAGGGTCAGGGCAATTGATGATAGCAGAAAACGCTTCCCTCAGCCTTTCGGCCGGTTCGAAAAAGTCTTCAACTTTGACCAGATAAGGCGTTTTCTTGTTGTTCAATCCCTGGATTCCTGCATTTTTTACTGTATGTAATAATGGGGACATAAATGCACAGTTCAGGTACCGCGCTCCTTCCGGCAGGCTAAATAATTCTCGCTGACAATGTATCATAACAATTTTAAGGATCCCCGATAAATGGCAACTATTTATAACAAAAATAAAATGTAATAAGACCTGATACCTAATATATTCCTTAAAAGAACGAAACTGTCAGGTAATTCTCAAGGAAAGGCTGCGGTGGTGGATAACCACTAAATAGTAGCATAGACAATATCATCTGTTGAGTCACAGTATGACTTGAGCTTCTGGAGCGTATTGGTCATATTCTTATTCAGTATCTTCCGTATCAACGGTATAAATATCCATCCCCAATATGGTTTTAACTGATAGTGTCCTTCCATCTGGATTTTTGTTCCGGAATCAATCGTAGTCAGTATAAAATAAAAAGTGATTTCCTTTGCAAAAGGTGCTGATGTAAAACGTTCTCCATATACCATTATATTGTCACCGAAATCATTCACTATGGTCTCTAAATCTACAAATCCGCCATTGAACAAGCATCTGTGCTTTGTACCAACACGGTTAAGCTGGTTTTTTTCATAATCCAGCTCATTGATATCTTTTCGCCAAAGTAGACGTAGATCCAGGTTGGTTACCAATTCGAATACAAAATTAAGTGGCTTGGAAATAGTTATTTCTTTTTTTACCGGATTGGGAATTTTAGCTGGTGGAGGTAATGGTGCAGGATCTGGTACCTTGTCATGAAGTGATGATAGCGGCACGTAATTGAAATGTATCACATTGCCATCATATTCGGCATTTTTGCTTTTTAATGTAACCCATGGGAAAAGTTTCTGATCCGTGGCTTTTTTATTCGGAAAAATTGCATCGGTCAGAATCAGGTATTCATTTTCTTCCAGGTCATTTTTTAGTAACCGGTGAGCGAGCACCAAAGTGGGGCCAAAGGGTTTTCTTTTGTCCTTTACAATAGTAAATCCGATCTCGCCTGCATGCACTATGACTTTCAGGCTTAACGCTGAGGCATTCGAGCACGCACCACAATGACATATGCGTTCGGTGTTATACTTTTTCAGATGTGCATGAAACGCTATGAATAATTTTTCAGTTTGTGAAATAATATTGGATACGGGTGGCACTTCATTTAATTTATAAAACAGGACGGCATCACCTTCCACTTCTGACACTTCCATGCCCAATATATTGGCATCAATGATCACTTCAAGCAATTCGGAAATAATATGCTGGGCATGAGAGATCTCCGTGTTGTTTACAAAATTAGTAAAACCACTTATATCCGGAATGTATATCAATGAGTCAGCCACTGTCTCTATTTTTTTGCAGGCAAAGTTAAATAGTTTGTTGGTTCATAGTTAAATTCCTGCGGAAAGAAACAATTAATATTGTAATTCGATTCACGGCTGCTTTTAATGTAATTAAAAATCATTATATCTTTCAGGTTTTTCGACGAAAACACGTATGGAACTATCTAAAAATCTAAATAGAGATATGTTCATTCTGATTGCAATCCTTATCGGGTTTATGATCTGCTACGCTTACGTCTTCGATACTAAAATTGACATGAATGGAGACAATGCCAGCTACTATATGCTAGGCAAAGCATTATGGCAGGGAGAAGGATATGTAAGTATTAACAGTGTTTTCAAATCTCCTAATAATCATTTTCCTCCAGGTTATCCGGTAATAATAAGCGGGTTACTTCATGTATGGGATTCATTTACGGCTGTTAAACTATTGAACGGTATATTATTATTATGTACGTTGATGCTGTCATATCTTTTAGTCCGTGATATATCAGGAAACGATGCTGTTGCAATGATATCTATTCCATTTCTGCTAGTTAACACACATTTGCTTCGTTTTTCAACCATTATGATGTCGGAAATTCCTTTTCTCTTTTTTTCACTTCTTTCCATTTATTTCTTTTTTAAAGCATACAATCAAACCGGGAAAAGGGAAATCACTAACTATATCGGTGCATTCATCTTTTTTATGGTGGCGTTTTATATTCGTACGCTTGGTATCGCGCTGCTGGCTTCTTTTGGGCTGGTAGTCATTTTTGATTTGAAGAAAAAATGGAAGGTACTGGCAGCCTTTATTCCCGCATTCGTTCTGTCCTATGCTCCCTGGTGGCTTCGTAGCCAGCACCTTGGCGGAAACTCATACATAAAGCAACTGGTTATGATAAATCCCTACAGGCCGGAACTGGGTCGGTTAAATGTCGGGGATCTTTATGTAAGGATTATTAAAAACATTGAGCGGTACATCACCCGTGAGATTCCGGATGTTCTATTTCCTTTTAAAACATTTGACTATCGGGACGAAGCGAGTATAGGAGAATGGATTACAGGGGTTCTCATCGCTGTTATCATCATTGTAGGAATCGTGAATCTGAAGCGATACAAAAAGCTTGTGGTAGGTTATATGGGAAGCACTTTTGTGGTGCTTTTGCTCTGGCCTGATGTATGGGTAGGGGTACGCTTTGTGCTCCCTCTGCTTCCGTTTCTGTTGATGGGTTTTTTAAACGGAGTACAGTACCTGCTGACCGCCATACACAAGAAATTAATTTTCACTAAAATAATGCCATTCTGGGCAGTATTGTTGATACTCATTGCCTTCTATCCAGATGTTCGAAATCTACATCAAAAGGCAAGAAAGAGATATGAACCCAAGTGGAATAACTATTTTGAAATAGCAAAATGGTTCAGAAAACGTGAAATAACCGGGGTTGTGGTTTCGTGCAGAAAACCTGTAATGTTTTATTTATTTTCGGGTACTTTTACCACTAATTATAAATATACACAGGATGATAAGGACCTCATCGCTGATCTTAAAGTCAGGAAAACCGATTATGTTGTTATTGATCAGTTAGGTTACAGCTCTACAATCAGGTATTTAATTCCTGCCATTCAAAATAATTCTGATCAGTTTGAACTTATATTGCACTTTGAGCAACCTGACACTTACCTGTTAAAATTACTTCCCTGAAGCCATTTTTTTATGAAAGTTATACGGTTGACCATTATCATACCTTTCTATAATGAGGAACATTTTATACCTGTTATTCTTGAAAGGGTAACAGGTGTGAAATTGCTCGATGGCATTAAAAAGGAAATAATTCTTGTGAATGATGCTTCTGTGGATGGATCAGCTAATGCCGCGATAGAATTTATCAATAATCATAGGGAGCAGGATATCATTCTGATTGAACATGAGATAAATCAGGGTAAAGGAGCAGCCATACATAGCGGGATAAATAGAGCAACCGGGGAAGTGCTGATTATACAGGATGCCGATCTTGAATACGATCCGAATGAGTATAACCTGTTGCTTCAGCCTATTATCAATGGTATTGCGGATGTTGTATATGGTTCCAGATTTGCAGGCGGAAAGCCACACCGTATTCTATTCTTCTGGCATTCGATTGGTAATAAACTGCTGACACTGCTGTCAAATTTATTCACTAACTTAAATCTAACTGATATGGAAACGTGTTATAAAATGTTCAGAACAGAAATAATACAGCGCTTAAATCTGAAAGAAAAACGATTTGGATTTGAGCCTGAAGTAACCGCCAGAATATCCCGGATTCCGGGTATCCGGATTTACGAAGTGGGGATCTCCTATTATGGCCGGACCTATGAGGAAGGGAAAAAAATTGACTGGAAAGATGGATTCCACGCAATTTATTGCATATTTAGATACAATATGTTTAATTAATTTTCGGATATGGGTTACTTCTATAGTAATTTGGAGATTAAGTAATAATTAATATGGGAATAAAGGATGAGTGAAAAAGTTACCGAAGATATTTACAGAGGGATCCATTTTATACGAATTTCGAATTTACCGAATGACCAGAAAGACTATTTTGAGCAATGGTTATCACCTGACAAGGTGATTAAAATATTGATTGACAAACAGATATCCCACGATTGTGTGCAATATCATCATTATAAAAACTGGTATGACAACGTTTTTCCGGTAGTAAACAAACGAGAGAAGGCAAGAATCCCTGCCGATAATGAGGCTCTTTATAATCTATCTGTAGACAAATAAATCAGCGGGGTTTTCATTTTTCCGCCTAGCGGAAAATAAATCCGTTCGGTCCTCTTCCCGCAGCAAAGTTTCCGATTTCGGAACCATCCGGATTAATTTTAATAATGGTGCCATTTCCAAGAAAAGCATTTGAATTTGCCAGGTAAATTTCACCTGAAGCGGAATCTACACCCAATCCATATAAGTTTCTTGTCGCAAAAATATTACTAACTTCATCAGGGTTTGCTGCGTTTAATGCAACAACCGTATTTTCGGTATATGAATAATCCGGAGCCCATGTGCTCGTAAGCAGGTAGATTGATTGTGTATTTTGATTGATGCTGATCCTACCGGTCAAATTTTCGATCTCCACAGAGGCCACTATTTCTTCAGTTACAGGATTTATAGCGTACAATGCCCCGCCTGTACAAGCCACCCAGATACGACCCTGGCTATCGGCAACAAATTGTGCCGGACCGAAACCTACTGGTACGGTGCCTGTAATAGTATCCGTTCCAGTATCGATAACCGATATTTCGGAAGTAGCCTGCGAAGAAACAAACAATTTCTCGCCAACAACAATAATCCCTTCCGGCGCAGAGTTTACTCCTATTTTTTTAATAACCATCATGTTATCCAGATCAATTACGGCAATATAGGAATCAGGTGATGTGAAGTCAGGGGCGTATGGCCCCCAATTTGAAACATAGGCTTTATTATCAATTGCAGCAAAAAATCGCGGTAAGGATAAATCTTCAGATAACGTGGCTATCCATTTAAACGTACCGGCTTCCACCACTTCAATTTTCGATCCAAGGTTGTCAATGAGGTAAGCCTTCCCGTTGTGAACGGTTACCGACTGCAACAAGCCGCCGAACGGCCTGCCATTTTCTTTTTCAAATATTTTTAAATGTATTTCCTCAGTATCTATGTCATAGAAGCTTACGGAACCATCTGCGTCGGAAAAGTTGCCTTCGTTTATTATCATCACCCCGTTTTCGTATTTGCCTGAGGGCATCACATTATCATCCTGATTACATCCATAAAAATGTACCACTACAAGAATAACTGTCAGCATCATTAAGACATGTTTCATCATTTTTATTTTCAGTTTTAATAAATAATTAATTGAGATTATACATGAGGCCAAGCCGGAAATTTCTTCCGGGCATGGCTCTGAGAGGTAAATTATAATAGGTTTTATTTAATACATTTTTGAATTCAAATAAAACCAGCAAACTTTCTTTAATCCAATTTACTTGCTTGGATATTTTCATATCCGTAAGCAAGTATCCGTCAATGGCGTCTTCATTGTCCGTAGTAATGAACCTGTCTCCAGTATAGTTTTCTGAAATGGAAAATTTCCAGTTGTGTAGATTATAGTAAACAAGCATTGATAAATTATGGAGGGGCACAAATGGAAGTTGCTTACCGTCAGAACGATCGTATTCATCCAGTTTTGTATTGTTCACGGATCGAGTAAATGCGTACGATATAGTCCAGTCAATTGTCCCTTTGCAAACATGATGTATTCCTGAAAAGGTTAATTCCAATCCTGAAGACCTGACTTCCCTGAGATTTTGGGGGCTCCAGTAGCTACCTTGCGGAAGCCAGATGATCCAGTTATCCACCCACATATTGTACAGGGTAATATCTGAAGTGAGCGTAGTTTCAGTGGAGTGCAAATACTGCCACCGGAAGCCGCTTTCTACTGACCAACTTTGTTCGGGTTTCAGTTCCGGGTTCCCTCCGGGGTTCCAGTATCTGTCATTCAGAGTTGGAATCCGATAGTTGCCAGAAGCCGTTAAGCGCCACAGAATAAGATGTGAATTAGTTTTCATCAGGTCCAGCGAGGATCCAATGGCTGGGGCTAAAGGTATCCGGAATCCGGATGCACCTGCCTGTCTTATATTGAGTGCCAATTCCCATATACGAAACGGGGTATATTTTATCCACAGATACATATCCCAGCGATTCTCGATCACGCTACCGGCATAATTATTTGTTTCTACAGCCACATTTTTCCAGCTACCACCCAATGTGCTTTTAACCGCAGAGGTAATCTTTCTGCTCCATGTTGCCTGTAAAATCTGCTGATTTGAAGTCGTGTTAAATAGGTTGTTAAAAAGCATATAATCGTGGAGATATCCAGCTTTAACATTGATTCTGTCTAAATCAGCAGTATGCTGAAATGAGACGGCAAGCCGGAGATTTTCATCTTCCTGAACGTCCGTACTTGCTGTATTGGCTATTGTGGGCTGAATCAGTCTGTTGCTGTGATGATACCACGAGTTGACTGAAAGCTGGCTTCTGGTCCCGGTTTTCCAGTAAATATCCTGGAAAAGCCCGGTTTGCCAGACAGATGCATGTTGTTGCCGTTCAACGGGAGATCCGGGTTTTAAAATATTGTTGAAGGAAAAATTATTTTTTGAATAGCTATGATATGCACGTGTCGAGCTTTCTACACGGCTGTTACCAATACGCAGGCCTACACGGGAGCGGTATGTCTGAAAACTACCGGCATCCTGGTACACGGAAAGTGATGGGGAGTCATTCCAATGGCCTTCGGACTGAATGATAACTGATCCTCCGATTGATTCGCTTCCATACAAAGCACTTGCACCACCGTAATGTAATACAAGTCTGTCACCTGCAATTACCGGGATCTGTGAAAAATCGGTGATGCCGAGCGTGGAAGAATTAATGTTAAAGCCATTCCAAATGGTGGAAGTATGCCCGGCGCCCGTTCCTCGTAGTGAGATGGTTGACAGCATGTAACTTCCATACTCTTTGATATATACCGGAGTCAAGGTCTGAAGTAAATCCGATAACGTGGAGACAGGAAATAAAACATCAAGGCTATCGAAATACTGCCGATGGCTTCCGGTTATAAACTCACTTGAAGGCATTCCGTAAATCACAACTTCTTCAAGTGTATGAGTCTGCAAGGAATCCTGGCTGAACCCGGGCGCAACGATAACGACCTGAAAAAGGAAACTTAGTAGCGCTAAAGGTACCGATACGTTTGTATTATGTGTATTCATTTATTTATCCTGCTTTCTCCCGAAGCATAGTTTATGAGGATAAATAATGGCAGGTCTCCTGGCTTATCCTGATGCTGTTGCCTTCCCATTCAATGCCTGCAAAGCAGTCATTTGAACAGTGGCTATTAGATCAGCATCCTTAAATGGATTTTACAGTTGCGGGGACAGCTCCCGTATTTCACGGGATTCCCATTTAATCCGTGGCATTCCTAATGATAAATGAACAGATATACCACATCGAACCATTATTCATTTGCAAGTTAGGTAAAAAAATCAGTCACCCCAAATTCCCTTGGGTACAATTTCAAGTAAATTTCCGAATGGATCTTTGAAATAAAAGGACTCCTGGCCGGACTTCCATACAACTTTGTCGGTTATCGTAATTCCCAGTAGTTTTATTTTTTCTTTGGCGGTTTCATAATCTTTCGGAGGAACTTCAAATGCGATATGTTGTTTTCCATAAGCAAAGTGAGGGGGTGGGTGCGATTTTGTTTTGGAGTGCTCCGGATTGAAACATAACAGGACAGAAAAACCAGCCCGAAAGAACACGTGTTTGTCTTTTACGTAGTTTATTATCGGGAATTCTAATTTTTTATGATAAAAATCAATTGCTAAATTCAGGTCTTTTATATACAAACATGTCTCTTTTATGTGTGTAATGTTCATTTTAAGTACTAAATTTATTAAATTATTTATTAATTAGATTTTTACCTGCCGGAACTACGTAAATATGGAAGATATACTAAAATTAATTGAAATCAAAAGACAACGTGGACATCGCAGCATTCAACTTCTTAATCAGAATTTTAGAAAAAACGAAATTTCCAAAGACAATCTTCTTTATGAGAGCATTATTGAAAATGATCTGAAAACCGATGAGGAAGCAGCACAAACAGTCTTTAATGCCGACCTTAACAACAGAAATTATCGAAATGCTAAAAGTAAACTCAGGAATAAGCTGTTCAATCACCTTTATTTTCTTGACTACGATAAGAAAGAATACACTCATTATAAGAAGTATGAATATGAGTCATATCACGAGCTGCACCAGGCCAGAATCCTGATGATTGAAGGAGCAATCGACCTTGCTACAAAAAAATTGCTTTATGTATTAAAACTGTCCAAAATTTGCGAAGTAATTGATATTGTTTGCCAGGCATTGGTTTGGCTGAAAGAAATTTATGCAATGCAGGGGAAATTGAGTCTATATAAGGAGGTAGAGCTTGCGTCGGGATACTATCTGAAGTTTCAGGAAGCTATCAGGGAGTCTGAGGAATTTTACTTCAGTGAGCTGGTACTGATAAACAAATCATTTAGTGCACAAATACGAGCGCTGAATCAGATCCCCAGCAGCATCGAACAGATACGGAAAAAATCAGCAGAGTTCAATAGCACACGCATCGAAATACTTGCTTTAAAACTTGAATTGCTTTATAACAAGATCAATAACAATTTCAGCCGTCTTGATGAGTTATGCCACCAGATAGAAGACTGGTATTTTCACCGTAAAGACGGAGAGATCAGGGTTGATCTTGATCGTAATAAAATTTTTCTGACTCGGCTCGAGGCATATTATAATTTAAAGGAGTATGGAAAGGGGTTGGAATTTGCGGAACAAAAAGAGAAAACCTTCATCTTAGGTACGGATATGTGGTATGATTTTTATGAATTAAGATTTATAATTGCGATGCATGATGGTCAATTCAAGCTTGCCGCGAAGTATCTCCGAAGTACAAGAACAGACAAACGTTTTAATTCCCTGCATCAAATAGACCGGGAACGTTGGAAAATTTACAGAGGCTACCTTATTTATTTCAATGATGAAAAACTGGTAAGGTGGGGCTTTAATTTCAATCATTTTTTAAACAGCAAACTGAACTATTCCAGAGAGTTTGCAGGGTATAGTATTGCGGTTCTGGCCATCCGGTTTTTGTATTTTTTAAGAGATAACGATTTAAGGAGCCTGGATCTGACATTGAATGAGATTGACCTTTACAATTCTTCTCACCTTGATAAACGAAGCAATTATCGCAACAGTGTGTTTATACGATTGCTTAACCTGGTGTTAGAGAACGACTTCAACTATGAATGTATTCTTGAAAAGAGCGAGATTTATTTAAAAAAACTCCAAAACACGCCAATTCCTCAAGATAAATATGCTGAATTGGAAGTTTATCCTTTTGACCTGTTATGGAATGAGGTGCTGCAAATTCTAAAAACCGACAAGCACTATATCCACTATAAATTTTATCACCTCGCGACTGCTTAGCAAAGGCAATCAGTATGAGATGAATCCGTACATAGGCACTACGAATTAATATCGATTTATGGTCCGGTATATTATTCTGCGATCGGATCCGGTCTGCAGATACTGGCTTTGCACTGGCAAAATTCTTCCCAAAGCTCCTTTACAATTTCTGCTGCATGCTGGATACTGGAAATAGATGCTGAAATCTGGCCAATTTCGAGTTCACCATAAACCGTATCTCCTTCGAAAATTCCCTTTTTCGCCCTTTTTCGCCCTAGTATTTCAGTAAGTTCAGCTGGACTTGCTCCGCGGGATTCGGCTTCATGAATCTGATCGTAAAACGAATTTTTAATTAACCTTACAGGTGTTAGTTTTTTCATAGTAAGTATGGTTTCCCCTTCGGAAGCACCGGCTACACGTTTTTTGAATTTGATATGTGCTGATGACTCGATGCTGGCTGCAAACCTGCTGCCGACCTGAACGCCTTCAGCACCTAGCGCAAACGCGGCCATCATGGATTTTCCCGATCCGATCCCTCCCGCGGCTATCACCGGAACCTGTACTGCTTCGCAAACAAGCGGCACAAGGCAGAAAGTAGTCGTTTCTTCACGCCCGTTGTGCCCCCCAGCTTCAAATCCTTCTGCAACAACAGCATCTACACCAGCTTCAACGGCTTTCCTGGCAAATTTCTGACTCGAAACTACATGTACTACGGTAATTCCTTTTTCTTTCAATATAGGCGTCCATGTAGCAGGATTACCTGCTGAAGTGAATACGATTTTGATGTCTTCATCAAGGATTATGTTAATAAGCTTTTCAATTTCAGTACGCAACAGTGGAATATTTATGGCCAGGGGATTGCGGGATATATTTTTATATTTTTTAATATGTTCTTTTAATGTATTGGGATTCATGGATCCTGATCCGATAATTCCCAGTCCTCCTGCGTTGCTTACGGCCGAGGCAAGTTTCCATCCGCTACACCATACCATACCGGCCTGTATGATAGGGAATTTGATCCCAAATAGCTGAGTTACTCTGTTATTCATAGGGCATACGTTTAGAAATTGCCCAATATTAACTATTCTGAATCCATTTATTATAAATTTACAGCTTGTTGTCTTCTCTAATGCGTGACCTGTTAGTTAAATTTCTTATATGGCGTATTAAACATTTCAGCGACAGAAATTTCATCATCCTGCTCGGTAGCATTGTGGGCGCCGTTGCCGGTATGGCTTCTGTTATTCTGAAACAGACAGTACATTTTATACATATCCTGCTCATTGGAGGATCAGACATCCGGTATGAAAATTATTTGTATTTAAGTTACCCGCTTATCGGGCTTGTCCTGACGGTAATTTTAACCAAATATTTTCTGAAGGAAAAGCTCGGGCACGGAATTTCCGGCATCCTGTATGACATTTCACGGCGCTTTGCAAAGATGAAAGCTTCCAAAACTTTTTCAAGAATAATCACAAGTGCCATTACAGTTGGATTTGGTGGATCGGTGGGGCTTGAAGCCCCCATTGTAGTAACCGGGTCAGCGATCGGGTCAAATATCGGGCAACTCATGCATCTGGACTATAAAAAGAAGACGATACTGATCGGTTGCGGCGCTGCGGGAGCTATTGCCGGAATATTTAATTCACCGGTTGCCGGTGTGCTATTTGCCATCGAAGTGCTTCTTACCAACATTACGGTTGCTATCTTCATACCACTATTGATAGCTGCAGTTTCCGGTTCGTTGATTTCACTATTATTTTTAGGCAAAGATGTATTGTTTTCTTTCAAGCTCACTGATCCTCTTACTGCCACCGATATACCTTTTTATATTTTACTTGGCCTTGTAACCGGATTGTTTGCAGTTTACTTTACACGTATCACCTATAAAACCGAAAATATAATCAACAGGATTAAAAACGTATTCCCGAAAGCCCTGATCGGAGGTTTGCTTCTGGGGGTGATCATTTTTATATTTCCTCCCATTTACGGTGAAGGCTACGCAACAATTAAATCATTGTTGGAAGCAGAATCAGGTGTTGTACTTGCCAACAGTCTTTTTTTTAGCCAAATGGAGAATCCGTTGTTTATCATTCTTTTTTTGACGGGGGTACTGCTCATTAAGCCGATTGCTTCAGCTATCACTATTGGCGCCGGCGGAAGCGGAGGTATTTTTGCACCTTCGCTTTTTGTAGGCGGAATCTTGGGTTTCATTTTTGCCGTAGTTGCAAATTCCTTCTTGGGAGCAGATCTTTCGGTAAAGAATTTTGTGCTTGTAGGTATGTGCGGATCAATGAGTGGTATTCTTCATGCTCCGCTTACAGCCATTTTTCTCATTGCTGAGATTACCAGTGGTTATACCTTGTTTATACCACTGATGCTCGTATCGGCTATCTCCTATAATGCCATCATTTACTTCGAGAAATACTCTTTATATACCAAACATCTGATAGAAAAAGGGGACCTTATCCAGCACGACAAAGACAAGGAGGTTTTGAGCCAGATCAATATAAAAAAGATTGTTGAGACCGACCTTCTTACCATCTCTCCAGATGCTACACTTGGCGACCTGGTGAACCTGGTAAGAAAATCCAAGCGTAATATATTTCCGGTAGTAAATGATGCAAACGAATTACTGGGAGTAATCACACTTGATGATATCCGGGAGGTCATGTTCGACAGGGAAGCACAGGAAAACGTCTTCATTAGATCACTCATGAGTAGTCCGCCTTCCAGTGTTACTTCTCATGAAAATATGCAATCCGTTATGAGTAAATTCGAAATTACCGGGGCATGGAACCTTCCTGTTATTGACGATGGAAAGTATGTAGGGTTTTTGTCAAAGTCAAGAATTTTTAATTCTTATCGAAAAAAGTTAATTCGTGCTCATAAAGAGTAATCAATAGAAGGTTGTTGCTAAGTATTTCATGTTTATTTTTCGGTATCTTGCGTTGCATTTGAACAGTTAAAATCTAGAAGCTTTATCTTAAGTTACTAAGAATGAGATAGTTATCCACAAAGAATTCATTTAAGATAATATTTTCAATGTGCTGACTGACAGTATGTTATGCAACAATTAAAAATTTGTGTGGATAACTGATGCTAAATGTGGAAAAAAGATGCGAAAAAAAACAATTCTTTATTTTGTATAAACAGGGGAATTCAGGAGACTGAAAAGTTAATTCAAGTTTACAAAAGTAAGATATAAAAAAGTACCAATTATATGAAATTTCTTGTGTCCCGAAAATCGTAATCTGTATTTAATTTCATAGTTGGTTTAGATAATTTATGGGAGTGTTTTAATGGAATATTGAACTTATCTGGTTCGTTAAAGGCAATTATTCGAACAATTATTATATTAGAATAGTACAATTAATGAAAGGTAAATAAATGATCAATTCTTATATATGATTATTGCTTCACGAAACATAGTCTTAATAAAATCGTATTTTTATACTATGAAGCGATCCTTGTATTTACTATTCGCATTTTTGCATGCCGGCTTTGCAACTAGTCAGGATAATAAAGGAATAGAAATCTGGGATTTTGAGAAACTTGAATTGTACATCCAGGAATCTACCGGGAAAATGAAAATAATAAATTTCTGGGCTACATGGTGCGGTCCTTGTATTAGGGAATTGCCTCTTTTCGAAAATATAAAACAAGACTACGAAAAGGATGCAGAGGTATTGTTAGTTAGCCTTGATTTTTCTGATATGCTTGAAAGTCGGGTAATACCGTTTGTTGAAAAACAAGGACTCTCAGCAAAAGTCATTTTGCTTTCAGATGAAGATTACAACTCCTGGATTGATAAAGTGCATCCTTCATGGAGCGGATCAATTCCAGCTACTCTGTTCGTCAGAACAGATGGCCAGAGAATTTTTTTTGAAGATGAATTTGAAGAGGAAGAACTCAGTAATTTAATTGATGAATTGTTAAATAAAACCCAATAGTATCATGAAAAAAATCTTTATTCTACTTACACTGTTATCAATCATATTGAGTGGTAGTACCAGTATGAAATATGGTTATAAAGTAGGCGATAACGCCACCGATTTCAAGCTTAAGAATATTGACGGGAACTACATATCCATGTCAACTAACCCAGATAATAAGGGATACATTATTGTTTTTACATGCAATACATGCCCTTGGGCTCGCGGCTATGAACAGCGGATTATTAACCTGCATAAAAAATATGCGCCTAAAGGATTTCCTGTAATTGCCATACAGCCCAATGATCCGGAAGTGCAACCGGGCGACTCTTTCGAAGAGATGCAAAAACGTGCAGAAGAATATAATTACCCGTACCCCTACGTGATCGACGCAGGTCAGGCCATCACCATGGCTTATGGCGCCACAAAAACACCACATGTTTACCTGCTCGAAAAAGACGGAAGTAACTATTTTGTCAGGTATATCGGGGGCATTGATAACAGCCCGAGAGATGGCTCGCTCGCTACCGAGAAATATGTGGAAATTGCTATTGACCAATTACTAGCAGGCGAAGAAGTAGGAACAACCGTAACCAAGGCTATTGGTTGCAGCATTAAGTGGAATGCAGCAGCAAAAGCAAAATTGGGGAAATTATAATGTCAAATTAAGCTTCTGACTTTTAGCATTTCCAGCAGGTCATCCAGATACTCACGATTATTGGATAACCGTGGCACTTTATACTGGCTTCCAAGCTTACCTTTCTTTTTCAGCCAGTTATAGAAGGTGCCTTTGGGCACGTTATGTACAACAGGTGGTTTGAGTGCCAGATCATGATATCGCTTTGCATCATAATCTGTATTGATTTCACGGAGGGTGGTATCGAGTATTTCAATAAACCGCGTCATGCTGTCTGGTTCTTTTACAAACTCAACGATCCATTCATGTCCACCCTGCTTATATACTTCAAGATATACAGGTCCGGCAGTGTAATTGTCTATTATGGCTCCGGTGACTTCTGCAGCTTCTGTAATGGCTGTTTCAGCATTTTCAATAATCACCTCCTCGCCGAAAGTATTGATATAATGTTTCGTACGACCTGTGATTTTTATTCTGAACGGAGAGGTGCTTGTGAACCGGACGGTATCACCGATCCGGTAACGCCATAAACCAGCATTGGTAGAAATTATGATAGCATAATTTATGTCGATCTCCACTTCGTCCAATCCTAATGTACGGGCAGTGTCCTTGCCCAGTTCATTCACAGGGATAAACTCATAATAAATTCCATAATCAAGCATTAGTAGCATCTCATCGGAATCTGTCCGGTCCTGAATTCCAAAAAATCCTTCTGATGCATTATAGATTTCCACATACCGCATATCAGGTGATGAAATCAGTGATTTGAACAGGGAACGATAGGGTGTAAATGAAACGGCACCATGAAAAAAAGCTTCCAGGTTTGGCCATACCTCCATCAGGTTGTTTTTTCCCGTCACTTCAAGAATGCGCCGTATAAGAAGTATGGTCCATGTAGGCACTCCTGAAAGATTTGTAACATTTTCTTTTATAGTCTGTTGTGCCATTTTTTCAATTTTTTCTTCCCATTCATTCATCAGCGCAATCTCAAGGCTGGGCGTACGTACCCACTGAGCCCAGATTGGTAGATTTTGAATAATCACTGCTGAAACATCGCCAAAATACGAAGTGGCACTCGGATCATAATTGTTGATCTGGTGGCTGCCACCAATGGCCAGCCCTTTACCCGAAAACATTTGTGAGTCGGGATGATTGTTTATATAAATAGAAACCAGGTCTTTTCCGCCTTTGTAATGACATTCATGCAGTGCTTCGGGCGATACGGGTATGAACTTACTTTTAGCATTGGTGGTGCCGGACGATTTTGCAAACCACTTTATTTCAGTAGGCCATAGAATATTTTGCTCCCCCTTCATTATTCGCTCGATGTACGGAAATAATTGCTCGTAGGTGTGCAATGGAACCCTTTCTTTGTATTCCCGAACAGAGCTGATATCGCTAAATCCGTACGTTACACCAAACTCGGTATTTCGAGCTGTCAAAATTAGTTTTTTGAATATCTCATCCTGGACTTCAAGAGGGTATTTAAGAAACAATTCAATCTGGTGAATCCGTTTCTTCATTACCCACGATAGTATGGAATTTAGTATTTTCATTACAGGATGATAAAATACCTGCATCTGAAATATACTAAATAACCGGATGAATATGAATTATCGGAAGCTTAAAACTTCACGAACTTCATTTTCAAGAAATCCAGAAAATTTCAGGATCCGATATCAAATATTAAAATTTTCGTTTCAGTTCAAAATGTTTACCAAGATAAACGCGACGTACCTGCTCATCAGCAGCAAGATCTTCGGCAGTTCCTGATTTCAGCAGCTTTCCCTCAAACATAAGATACGCCCTGTCAGTAATTGACAATGTTTCCTGCACATTATGGTCGGTGATTAGAATTCCGATGTCCCGTTTTTTCAGGCGTGACACAATCGTTTGTATTTCCTCCACAGCAATCGGGTCAACTCCGGCAAAGGGCTCGTCGAGTAAAATAAAGTCGGGATCAACGGCGAGTGCCCGTGCTATTTCTGTTCGTCTGCGTTCACCACCGGAAAGCACCATCCCTATATTTTTACGTACATGTGTGATGCTGAATTCTTCCATAAGCATCTCCAATTTTTCACGTTGTTCTTTTTTGCTCAGACTGGTAAATTCAAGGACTGCCATGAGGTTGTCTTCAACCGTAAGTTTCCGGAATATGGAAGGTTCCTGTGCCAGATAACCGATGCCTCTTTTGGCCCGTTTATACATGGCCAGTTTGGTAATGTCTTCCTGGTCAAGAAAAATCTTTCCCGCATTTGGTTTTATCAAACCAACTATCATATAAAATGTGGTGGTTTTTCCGGCTCCATTCGGACCCAGCAGCCCCACAATTTCTCCCTGAGATACTTCAATCGAAACATCATCCACCACCTTACGGCGTTTATATTTTTTTACAAGGTTTTCAGCTTTAAGTGTATGCAGCATTTACAAACTTTTTATTGCTCTTTTATATCTTTAATTACCAGCTGCAGGTATTTTTCGTCTCTGAACGCGTTTTCTTCAATGTGATAAACAATTTGAATTAGTTGGTTACCGGCAACCTTCCCGGACAAGTCTGCCTGGCCAAATGCAATCGCTTCAAATGTTTTTTTCATGCCTCTTTCTTTGACGATCATTTTCAGATGCTTTTCGCTTACGATACGTGCATTGATACATTCTACATTTTCAGTCAAAAAGACCGGCGACGGATTAGCCGGGCCAAAGGGCTCCATTTGCTTTATAATGTTATAAAAACCAGCAGTGATTTTTTCAAAACCCAAAGTAGCATCAATTTTCAGTTTGGGTATAAGGTCATTACTGTTGATGGTAGAAGCTACTGTTTCTTCAAATTTGGTTTGAAATTCCAGCACATTTTCCAGTGGCAGCGTAATACCTGCGGCATATTTGTGCCCACCAAACCGTGAGAGCAATCCGCTGCATGCTTCGATAGCCTCAAACACATTGAATCCATCTATAGAACGAGCCGAACCAGTTGCCATACCGTTTGACTGGGTCAGAATGATGGTTGGCCGGTAGTATTTTTCAATGACACGGCTTGCCACAATACCAATCACTCCTTTGTGCCAGTTCTCATTGAAGAGCACAGTACTTTTGGCTGATTTCAGTCTGCTTTCCGAACGGATCATTTCCAGTGCCTCATTTGTAATTTCCACATCGTAATTTTTACGTTCGGTATTAAGGGCATTTATAGTTTCTGCAGCTTTCAATGCAATTTCGGATGTTTCAGCCAACAATAACTGTACCGCATCCCGAGCATGGCTTATTCGTCCTGCTGCATTTATTCTTGGTGCAATACCGAATACTATATCCGAAACGTCTATGTTGTTTTTTAATCCGGAAACTCTCATCAAAGCCCTTAATCCTATTGGCGGTTCCTGATTTATTTTTTTGAGACCATGATAAGTCAAAATCCGATTTTCGTCATTGATAGGTACGATATCTGCACAAATGCTTATTGCAACCAGATCAATCCATGTATATGTTTGTTCAGGTGTTGACCGCTGATCATAAAAGGCTTGAATTAACTTAAATCCGATGCCGCATCCGGATAATTCTTTGTATGGATAATCGCAGCCATCCTGTTTTGGATTGAGTATGGCCATGGCCGGCGGCAATGTTTCTCCGGGAAAATGATGGTCACATACAATAAAATCGATATGATTATCAACGGCCAGAGTAATGTTTTCATTGGCCCGGATTCCACAATCCAGGCTGATTATAAGCGAGATATCGTTATTCATGGCGTATTCAATGCCTTCTTCACTGATACCGTATCCCTCCTTGTATCGATCAGGTATATAGAAATATATGTTTTCAGCATGCTTTTTCAGAAAAGAATACATCATTACCACCGAAGTAGTTCCATCTACATCGTAGTCACCGTAAACCAGTATTCGCTCCTTATTCCTAATGGCTTTTATTAACCTTTCAACTGCCAGTTCCATATCTTTCATAAGAAAAGGGTCATGCAAATCGCTTAATTGCGGTCGGAAATATTTCTTAGAATCGTCAAACGTCTGTATACCGCGCTGTATGAGAATAGATGATAGTACCGGGTCGATGTTGATAGCCCTGCTCAGATGATCAACATTGGCTTTATCTACAGCATCACGGAATACCCACTGTTTTGACATAGGTGCAATTCACAGAAATAAAATGCAGGTAGAGGATTCCTCCACCTGCGATTCTAAACAATTTAATATATAAACCGAAAAATATGTTTCCTATTTCACTACTCCTTCGAGCACATCTTTGATGGGAACACGCTGGCCGTCTTTAAAAGGAACGATCCAGGCGTCCTTAACCCCCATTTGCCTCAGGTCTTTTTTAAACTTGTCGGCCTTCCAGTAATCTCTGAAATTACCCAGCGTGATTTTTTCCAGTCCATCGGCTTTTTCGGTGTTGAACTCCTCGTTGCCCTCGTTGAATTCTGACATGTCTTTATTTTTAAAAGCACCGATCTGAACTCTGAAAACAACGCCTTTGTCCCAGTCACCTGATGTAGAAGCAGGCTTCGAAGCTAATTGCTCTTCAGCTCTTCGCTGCGATGATTTAGCTGAAGAAACATCACTTTCCAGTCGCTTGACCTGTGTCTGCAAATCGTTGATTTCTGCATCTTTATCCGCGAGGCGCGATTCCAGACTTGAAACCTGTCCTTTCGCACTATTCAGTTGTCCTTTCATGGAGCTGTTTTCTTCCACAAGAGTTTTAAAGGCTTCAAGATCAGCTTTATAGGCTTTCCATTTTTTCTTCCATTCTTTCTTTTCCTGCTTGGAAAGCTGTGCATAACTTTGGCTTACTGTTCCCAGACAAATAACAAGCCCAATCAATAACATTCCTAATCTTTTCATGAGGTAAAATTTGGTTTTGTAAGTTTTTTATAAATTAATTCCCCTAAATGTACGAAATCTAACTAAATAATGTCAAATAATACGATTCATAGCTTCAATTAGCCGTTACCTCAATGCTTCCGGTCATTTTTATCGGATCCACCCATTCATCGAATTCTTCCTCCGTTACAAATCCCAGGTTTATGGCCTCTTCCTTAAGGTTAGTGCCATTTTCATGTGCTGTTTTGGCGATTTTCGCAGCTTTTTCATACCCGATATGGGTATTCAGTGCAGTAACCAGCATCAGGGAATTCCGCAGGTTTTTTTCGAGATGATCATAATTAGGTGCTATTCCAATTGCGCAATGGTCATTGAATGATAAACAAGCTTCACCTATAAGCCGGGCAGATTGAAGGATATTGTATGCCATCATCGGCTTGAATACATTTAGTTCGAAGTGCCCGGTCATTCCACCAACAGATAAGGCTACATCATTGCCCATTACCTGCGCGCATACCATCGTAAGTGCCTCGACCTGTGTCGGATTAACTTTTCCCGGCATAATTGAGGAGCCAGGTTCGTTTGCCGGTAACTGGAGTTCTCCGATACCACTACGGGGACCGGAAGCCAGCATTCTGATATCATTTGCAATCTTCATAAGACTTACCGCAAGTTGTTTTAGCGCTCCGTGGCTTTCAACATGTGCGTCGTGTGCAGCAAGTGCTTCAAATTTATTTTCGGCGGTGACAAAGGGCAGACCGGTAAAATCAGCAATATATTTTGCTACCAGTTCCGAATAGCCTTCTGGAGTATTAATTCCAGTTCCTACGGCAGTTCCGCCTAGTGCCAGCTCTGACAAATGAGGCAGGGTATTCCTTAGGGCATTCAGGCCATGATCCAGCTGGGATACATATCCCGAAAATTCCTGACCAAGTGTAAGCGGCGTGGCATCCATCAGGTGTGTACGTCCGATTTTCACCACTTTCTTAAACTCCCCGGATTTGGCTTTCAAGGTGTCACGGAGTTTTTCAACTCCCGGTATGGTCACTTCGGTAATAAGCTTGTAGGCTGCGATGTGCATAGCCGTGGGAAATGTATCGTTTGAAGATTGTGATTTGTTTACATCATCGTTAGGATGAATGTGTTTTTCACCTTCGCCAAGTTTATTTCCCGCAAGTACATGAGTACGGTTCGAAAGCACTTCATTCATATTCATATTTGATTGTGTGCCGGAGCCGGTCTGCCAGATTACAAGTGGAAACTGGTCATCCAGCTTACCTTCAAGTACCTCGTCGCAAACGACTGAAATTAAATCTCGTTTTTCTTCAGAAAGTGCACCCAGGTCGCAATTGGTATGGGCGGCAGCTTTTTTAAGATACGCAAATGCATAAATGATCTCCAGTGGTATTTTACTTCTGTCGACGTCAATTCTGAAATTATTTCGTGAGCGCTCTGTTTGTGCACCCCAATACTTATCGGCGGGTACTTTTACCTCGCCCATAGTATCTTTTTCTATCCTGTAATCCATGAATAAATGTGTTTATTTATACTTCAAATTTATATGATGAAAGCCTGAAAACAGCGGTTATTATTAAAATAAATCAGGGGTTCAATATTACCGAAGAATGTTATAAAATTGCCATAAAACAATCCCGACGCTAACGGAGATATTCAAGCTGTGTTTGGTACCCGACTGGGGTATTTCAAGACAAAAATCGGATTCCCCGATAACTTCATCGCTTACACCGTACACTTCGTTACCAAATACCAGACAATACTTTTTGTTTTTTCTTGTTGTCAGTTTTTCCAGTGAAATGTGGGGCTCGGCTTGCTCTACGGAAACAATTATAAATCCGTCTTCCTTTAAACGCTTCACTGCTAAATGAGGGCTTTCCACGTATTCCCAGTCAACAGATTTGGTAGCGCCGAGAGCTGTTTTGTTTATATCGCGATGAGGGGGGGTGGCTGTGATTCCTGTCAGATAGATTTTTCTGACCAGAAAAGCATCTGATGTCCGGAATGCTGATCCTACATTATGCATGCTTCTGACGTTGTCAAGAACAATCACTAACGGAAGCTTTTTACCAGCCTGAATCTCCCTTACACTTTTTCTGCCAAGGTCTTCGTTTAAGGTTTTTTTAAATTGATGTCCCACATCGAAAAGAAGTTTTACAAAACTACGCTACCCAAGCAAAAATGCCATTGTTTCTGCATGTAAAATCACTCATCTTTGTGTATTGAACAGACGATATAAATCACGCGGATAAGAAGATCTGATGGCAAGTTCAATACATGTAAATGAAACCCCGTTGATGAAGCAGTACAATGCGATAAAAGCAAAACATCCGGGTGCGCTTTTACTTTTTCGTGTTGGCGATTTTTATGAAACATTTGGAAGTGATGCGGTAAAAGCCAGCAAAATCCTGGATATCGTTCTTACAAAACGGGCCAACGGAGCCGCATCCAAAATTGAGCTGGCCGGCTTTCCGCATCACGCATTGGATACATACCTGCCAAAACTGGTGCGAGCTGGTGAACGTGTAGCTATTTGCGATCAGCTTGAAGACCCGAAAATTGCAAAAGGAATCGTTAAGCGAGGTGTTACCGAGCTGGTTACACCCGGACTGTCGTATGATGACAATGTGCTTGACCGAAAGTCCAACAACTATCTTGCTTCGGTTTATTTTGGACCAAATGAAGTGGGAGTAGCTTTTCTGGATGTATCTACTGGTGAATTTATGACCTCCAGCGGTTCGACCGAATATATACAGAAGTTGTTGCAGAGCTTTAAACCTGCGGAAATGATTATCAGTAAGGATTCGCGAAAGAAGTTCGCTACGCTGATTGATGAAGAGATGATTACATTTTGTCTGGAAGATTGGATTTATACATTCGATTACGGATATGAAAAACTTACACGACATTTCCAAACAAATACGCTGAAAGGATTTGGCATTGAAGAATTGCATGAGGCCATCGTGGCCTCAGGGGCTATACTTCACTACCTGGAAGAAACCGAACACCGGGAAGTAAGCCATATCTCGGTGGTTTCACGGCTTGATGAAAATAAATATGTATGGCTGGATAAATTCACAATCAGGAACCTGGAATTAATTTCACCTCAGCAGGAAAAAGGCGTTCCGTTATTGGATATTATCGACCATACTGTAACACCGATGGGTTCGCGAATGATGAAAAAATGGATCGTTTTGCCCCTTAAAACAATGGACGAAATAGAGTCGCGGCTCCGGATGGTACAGTTTTTTGTAAGTAATCAGAACCTGAACGATCAAATCCTTGAAAACCTGAAACATATTTCCGACCTCGAGCGACTCATTTCTAAAGTGGCTGTGGGCAGGGTAAACCCACGGGAGATGCTTCAATTGAAAAAGGCACTTGATTATACCACTCCGGTAAAGGAGATGCTTACTCAAAGTCAATCTGAAGAACTGATGCTGCTGGCTGACCGGTTGGACCTTTGTGAAATGCTTGTTACGAAAATTGCAAGCGAACTGAAAGAAGACGCCCCCCTGCTGACTAATCAAGGTGGGATGATTCAGGACGGCATTCATCAAGAATTGGATGAACTCAGAAGCATCGCTTTTTCCGGAAAAGATTATCTGATGAAGATTAGGGTAAGGGAGGTGAAGAATACCGGCATTCCTTCGCTTAAAATTGCCTACAATAAGGTTTTTGGATATTATCTGGAGGTTTCAAATACGCACAAAGATAAAGTTCCTGAAGAATGGATCAGAAAGCAGACCCTTGTAAATGCCGAACGTTACATTACCGAAGAGCTGAAGGAGTATGAAGAAAAGATACTTAATGCCGAAGAGAAAATTGTTGCTATAGAGCAGCAATTGTTTCAAAAGCTGGTTAAGGTTGCCGCCGAATACACTCTTCCGGTTCAGCAAAATGCACGACTGCTTGCAAAACTGGATTGCCTGATGGCCTTTGCTGAAGTAGCTGTTAAAAACAATTATTCCATACCGGATGTAAACGATACCCTGGTCATCGATATCCGTTCCGGACGGCATCCGGTCATCGAGCAGCAGCTCCCTCTGGGTGAAGCCTACGTACCTAATGATGTGTACCTGGATAACGACCATCAGCAGATCATTATCATAACCGGGCCGAACATGTCAGGAAAATCTGCCTTGCTGCGACAAACGGCACTTATTGTGCTGATGGCACAGATGGGTAGTTTCGTACCTGCAGAAAAAGCAGTAATAGGGCTTGTTGATAAGGTCTTTACGCGGGTAGGTGCCTCTGATAATCTTTCGCAGGGAGAGTCCACTTTCATGGTGGAAATGACCGAAACTGCTAGTATTCTTAATAATTTCAGTGACAGGAGCCTCATTTTATTGGATGAAATCGGACGCGGTACGAGCACCTACGATGGGGTATCGATTGCGTGGTCGATTGCAGAATATCTTCACAACAATACCGAACACCGGCCAAAAACACTTTTTGCCACCCACTATCATGAACTGAACCAACTCACCAAAGACCTGCCCCGTATCAAAAATTTCAATGTGTCGGTAAAAGAACTGGGTGATAAAGTTCTTTTTATGCGTAAACTTGTGGAGGGCGGTAGCGAGCACAGTTTCGGTATTCACGTAGCCCAGATGGCTGGCATGCCCAACCCAGTGGTTATCCGGGCACATGAGATCATGAAGTTTCTCGAAAAGGACCATAAGAAAAATGATCAGAAAAAAAAACTTGATCAGTTACCGGTATCCAGCAACCAGATGACATTATTTCAACCTGATCCACAATTTGAAGAAATAAAATCGTTGCTTGAAAAAATCGACATCAATACCATCTCACCATTGGAGGCATTGCTGAAACTCAATGAAGTGAAATCATTTTTAAAAGATAAATCATCGTAACCTTATAAGAAAATAGGCTGATAGTCCGAATTTATTTAGGTTTCCCGCTTCGGAGTTCTAAATTTAACCGAAGTGTTCGCAGAGAAGTAGCTGAGTTTGTAGAGTTTTATTATCCCTGTAAGTACGCATTACCAGGACACGGTATATATGGTGGATGTGAGTGACATAAAAAATAGCATCATTCACAAATATTTAGCCGTCTCAAACAACTATTGTGTGAACAGTAATATGGAGTGATCCTGATACATACCAAACAATAGAATTAACTTTTTTATGGCATCAAAGTCCGAGAACATCCACACCCTGTTCGAATACAATATCTCTAGGGATGCCGGCTTCGCTTATACGGTCAAGGGCAGCCTGCAGTTCATCTCCGACGTTACCCATTTCATCAAAAAGCTGTGTCACTCCTTCGTAGTCTCCATCACCCTGCAGTGTCAGGATCTTTTCGGAAAGCGAATTCATCGCTACCTGAAAATTATCAAAATTGACTGCATAGGTACCGGTTTCGTTGTCAAAGAAAAAAGCATTCTGCGCCTGGAAATAGTTGAAACGGATCATGTTGGCTTTGCCGTGTGCACTGGATGCGCCAAAACGGACCGATCTGAAAATGCCTGCCAGGAAAGTTACATAATAGTCCATCAAATCTCCTTCAATTTCTCCCATGCCATGAAGTTTGGTAACCATGTATAACCCGAGGATATCCGCTTTACCTTCTTCCAGCGCCGAAGCCTTTTCCTGCAGTGACCGGCGTACAGAACCTTTTCCGTTAATCGTGTTTTTGATACCGAGGCCGTGCGCCACTTCATGAAACATGGTATTGGCAAAAAAAGCATCAAATTTTACGTGGCTTCGCTGAGCTTCCGAAATCAATACTTCCGTTATCGGCAGCATTATTTTATCAAATTTGGCCTGCATGGCATTTTTCAGTTGCAGCCTCCGCGATCCTTTGGCCAGCTGAACTTGTTCGTCATTGGGCAGGTTGATGGCAATGGTTTTACTTCCTGCGTTGCAGTCGCCGGCATAAAATACGACATCGTAGGCGTTAAGTTCTGAATTTGTGCCTGGTTTTTCAGTTTTATACGCTGCTTCTACCGGCAATTCTGCCTGCAATTTTGGCAGGAAAGAAGCATATTTGGCCAGCCGGTTGCTCCATGATTTGTCTTTGATCAATACGTAGGCTTCATGTGCGGCTTTGTAATTATAGAGTTTATCTTCATAATTTTCAATTGGGCCTATTACCAACTCGATGGTATTGTCCGTCATGTCCATCCAGGACAAATCACTTTCAATATATTCATTCGAGAGTAGTGCTTCGGCCCGCAATTCAAGATATTTTTTCAGACCTGCATCCTCCGCCAGTCCAGCGGCTTCTCTCAATAGTTCGGCAGCTTTGCTATGTTCTTCCTGAAATGCTTCAGAGTAAGGCAGGGTATATAGTGTGCCGTTATCGTCACGCCTGATAAGGGTGTAAAGGCTGCTTTTTTCAGGGTTATCCCACGCTTCAAACTCTTCTTTTGTCATATCTTCCGGATAAAATTGTGCGCCGACCGGTTTGGGTCCGATGCCATCGATAAACGACTTGTCGCCGTTAAGCCTGTCCCAGGGGCCGTAATTGATTTCTGCAAAGCGCCGTGTAGCTTCATTTTCGATGCGCTGCATCAAGGCTTCTTTGTTGCCGTATGCTTCTTTCCAGAATATACCATCCATGATCTTTGCTGCTTCAATCATTATCGGAATCATCTTTTTCTGATTATCCGAAAGCATACTCAGGTCAGCAGTAAGTCTGAATGTTGCATATTCATCCACTTTCATCTGTATATCTTTTTTCTCGTTTTCTTTGGTTTTTGCATTTTTGTCATCTGTGATATTATTTGTGCAGGCAACAATAATACATAATGCTCCTGCCATGATCAGTAATTTTTTCACTAGGTAATGGGCTAAAGTTTGAAAGGTTGAAATTACAAAAGGAATGGCATGTTTGCTACATGTAGAATGCATAAGCAATATAAATTATTTTTGATTTTTAAATTCAATTTATGGGGAATAAAACCTATCCGCACATAACTTTCGTCAGATAAATTTCCATGCGATACGGTAAAAGATATAAAAAGATGCTGAAAAAATCTAAAAGGTACCCTAACAAACATACGTTTGGTTTAACTAATTATTTTCAGGTCGCAACTTTCGTACTTCCACGCCTGTACGCCACATCTCCGATTCTCTGATCTCTTTCAACTCCTTCTCAAGGCGGTCGCGATAATCAGGCTTACTATTTTCTTCAATAGCCCTTTTCGCTTCCCTGCCGGCAGCCACACTTTCATACAACTCTTCAAAAACAGGCTTAGTGGCCTCCCTGAATTTATGCCTCCAGTCCAGTGCTCCACGCTGCGCCGTAGCCGAACAGTTGGCATACATCCAGTCCATACCATTCTCAGCGACAAGGGGCATCAGGCTTTGGGTAAGCTCTTCCACCGTTTCGTTGAATGCTTCAGAAGGTGAGTGCCCGTGTTTGCGTAGTACATTGTATTGCGCTTCGAATACCCCGGCAATAGCGCCCATCAGAACACCACGTTCTCCTGTCAAATCGGAATAAACTTCCTTTTTGAAAGTGGTTTCAAACAGATATCCGGAGCCAATGCCGATTCCAAGTGCAATGGCACGCTCCTCTGCTTTTCCGGTTGCATCCTGGAATACCGCATAGCTGGAATTGATACCCTTGCCTGCCAAAAACATCCTGCGCAACGAAATACCCGATCCTTTGGGGGCAGCAAGTATCACATCAACGTCTTTCGAAGGAATAATACCTGTTTGATCGTGAAAGGTTATGCCAAAACCATGAGAAAAATACAAGCATTTTCCTGCCGTCAGGTGCACCTTCATAATGGGCCAGACACTGATCTGACCTGCGTCCGACAGCAGGTTCATGATGATCGTTCCTTTTTCACAGGCTTCCGCGATCTCAAACAGGTCAATACCCTCCTGCCACCCGTCTGTTACTGCTTTCTCCCATGTGGTTGAATTTTTACGTTGTCCCAATATTACGTTAAATCCATTGTCTTTCAGATTCAATGCCTGCCCGGGACCCTGCACACCATAACCTATTACAGCCAAGGTTTCATCTTTCAGTACTTCTTTTGCTTTATCGAGTGGAAATTCCTCTCTGGTGATCACGTTTTCTTCCACACCGCCAAAATTAATTTTTGCCATTTTATAATATAATAATGTAGTTTCAGTTTAACTTCAATTCAATTTTGTTAATGTTCCTGCTCTAATTCGAGTACATTTTTATGTAGCCGTTTCCACCTTTTGGTTACCATTACCCGTGCAGATCTTGCAAATTCCAATATTTTGTAAGGCTCCAGATCCTGCAACAAGGCCTGCGTTTCGTTTTTCCAGCCTGTTTTTTCGATCACAAGATAATCTTGCTCGATACGGATTATATTAGCCGAATGCTTTCTTAATAGTTGTTCCACTTCATTCCCATTATAAAAGGAGGAAGTGGCCACCTTGTAAAGGGCAATTTCACGGTGAATGATCTGCTCCTCTTCGTGCAGGAAAGCCCGTAATACATCAATGAGCTTATCAATTTGTTTCGTAACATTTCTTGCTGTGTCATAGTCGGCAGAAAACACAATGGTATAACGGTAAATACCTTTTCGTTCAGATTCTGAACTGTTAATGCTTTCAATACTCATTTTTCTCCGGGTGAATATGATCGTAATGCTGTGAAGAAGACCAATCCTGTCTTCGGAGAATACACTTATCGTAAATTTTCTTTTTTCCATATTGCTTATTATTCCAGTCTGATATCTGATACACTTGCTCCCGAAGGTACCATAGGAAAAACGTTTTCTTCCTTCTCGACGATTATGTCCAGAAGATACGGACCTTCATATTCCATCATTTCATCTAGTGCTGCTTTAAGATACTTCCTTTCACTGATTTTTTGGGAAGTTATACCAAAGCTAATAGCTACTTTACTGAATTCCGGATTTACCAGCTCGGTGAATGAGTAGCGTTTGGTAAAAAACATCTGCTGCCATTGCCGGACCATTCCGAGGAAATTATTATTGAGGATTATGATTTTTACCGGTATCTTATATTGAAATATTGTTCCAAGCTCCTGTATTGTCATCTGAAAGCCCCCGTCGCCAATAATAGCTATCACCTGTCTGTCAGGCTGGCCTATTTTAGCGCCTATGGCAGCAGGTAAGGCAAAACCCATGGTGCCCAGGCCGCCTGATGTAACATTGCTGTTTGTAGTGCTATACCTGTAATAGCGTTCCGTGACCATCTGATGCTGGCCAACATCGGATACAATCACGGCGTTGTTGTCCGTAATTTCCGAAATAAGATTCACTACTTCACCCATTCTTATCTTTCCGGATTCCGGATGAAGATCTTTCCGGATAATTTTTTCGTATTCGATTTTTTTGCAGGCTTCAAATTCAGCAATCCAGTCCGGATAGGATTTTGCTTTAATCATCGACAACAATTTCGTAAGGGCTTCTTTGGCGTCAGCATGTATGGCCACATCCGCTTTAATAATTTTATCAATTTCGGCATCATCAATTTCAATGTGGATCACCTGTGCATTTTTTGCATAGGTTTTCACATTTCCGGTTACACGGTCGTCGAAGCGCATCCCGACAGCGATCAGCACATCACAGTCATTTGTTTTTACGTTTGGGGCATAATTACCATGCATACCAAGCATGCCCATGTGGAGCGGATGGTCTGAGTCAAGTGCAGAAAGTCCAAGCAAGGTAGCGCCGGAAGGAATTCCGGATTTTTCAATAAATAGCTTCAGCTCCTTTTTTGCTCCGGAAAGTAAGATACCCTGGCCAAACACCATAAATGGCTTTTTTGCCTGGTTGATGAGTGCGGCGGCTTCTTTCAGTTTTGCTTCATCGATAACAGGAACAGGCTTATAGCTGCGAATGGACTTACATTTTCTATATATAAAATCACATTCCTGGAGCTGAGCATCTTTTGTGACATCTATCAGCACAGGTCCGGGACGTCCGGAACGTGCAATGTAAAATGCCCGGGCCATCGTTGAAGCGATTTCATCGGCACGTGTGATCTGAAAGTTCCATTTTGTAATCGGCTTGGATATGCCTATCACATCAGTTTCCTGGAAGGCGTCCGTACCCAGCAAACCTGAAATCACCTGGCCTGTAATACAGAGTAACGGTGTGGAATCAATAAGTGCGTCTGCAATACCGGTGATCATATTGGTTGCACCCGGCCCTGACGTGGCGAAACAAATGCCTGTTTTGCCGGAAGCCCTTGCATAGCCCTGGGCTGCATGAGTAGCTCCCTGCTCGTGTCTTACAAGTATATGGTTCAGCTTGTCGCCATAGTCATAGAGGGCATCATAGATGGGCATAATGGCCCCTCCGGGATATCCGAAAAGGGTGTCTGCTCCTTCCTCCACCAGGCATCTGATAAGTGCCTCAGCGCCTGATATCCGAACCGGTGTTTTAGTATTATTCTTTTTCTTTTTTGAGACCAGTGTTTCCATATTGCTACAATTTCAGATTCAATAATCAGTGATGCAACCAGCAGATGCAGACGATACCATTTGTGCATATTTATATAAAATGCCTTTGTTATATTTCAGCTCTGGGGGTGTCCAGGTAGCCCGCCTTTTTTCAAGCTCCTCATCTGTTATTTTTAATTCAATCGTATTTTTCACCCCATTGATAGAGATGATATCACCATTCTGCACCAGCGCTATGACACCACCGGTTTGTGCTTCAGGCGTGATATGCCCTACTACGAATCCATGCGTGCCTCCGGAAAATCTTCCATCGGTTATAAGCGCTACTTCAGTACCAAGACCGGCCCCTATAATCGCTGCCGTTGGCTTCAGCATTTCAGCCATGCCGGGGCCACCCTTCGGCCCTTCAAATCGGATCACGATGACATCCCCTTTGTTTACAAGTCCGTTGCCAATGCCTTCGTTTGCCTCAAATTCACTGTTGAAAACACAGGCTGTTCCTTCAAAAATTTCGCCTTCTTTACCGGTTATTTTAGCAACGGCTCCATCTTCAGCCAGATTTCCGTACAATATCTGAATATGTCCGGAACTTTTTACCGGCGCTGAAAGCGGTTTTATCACCTCTTGATCTTCTGTTACAGGCATCACATCCTGCAGGTTTTCGGCGATTGTTTTGCCCGTTACGGTCATGCAATCTCCGTTAAGCATGCCGTTGTCTAGCATCATCTTCATTACAGCAGGAATGCCGCCTACCTGGTGCAAGTCTTCCATCATATATTTACCGCTGGGTTTCAGATCGGCAAGAAATGGTGTACGGTCACTGATCTGCTGGAATTCGTCGAGTGTAAACGGGATGTCAAATGCATGGGCGATTGCCATAAAATGAAGCACAGCATTGGTAGAACCGCCAAGCACGGTGATGAGTGCAAACGCATTTTTCAGTGACTCTTGTATAAGAATATCTTTTGGCTTCAGATCTTTTTCGATAAGCGACTTCATAACACGTCCGGCTACAAGGCATTCTTCAGTTTTTTCATTACTGTTGGCTGGATTGGAAGCGCTGTACGGGAGCGACAACCCCATTGCTTCAATGGCTGACGCCATGGTATTAGCTGTGTACATGCCTCCGCAAGCGCCGGCACCAGGACAGGCATTTTCGATCACACCCTGGTAGTCATCTTCACTGATCGTACCTGCGATTTTTTGTCCGAGCGCCTCGAATGCAGATATTATATCCAGCTTCTGGTTTTTATACATACCCGAAGCGATCGTACCACCATAAACCATGATCGAAGGACGGTTCAATCTTCCCATGGCCATCAACGCCCCGGGCATGTTTTTGTCACAACCCACCACTGCGACCAGCCCGTCATAGCTTTGCGCATTAACCACGGTTTCAATTGAGTCTGCAATAATATCACGCGACGGAAGTGAATACCTCATTCCGGGCGTACCCATCGAAATACCGTCACTGACGCCAATGGTGTTAAACTGAAGCCCGATAAATCCAGTTTCATGGATCCCCTTCTTCACTTTTGCAGCCAGTATATTCAAATGCATGTTGCAGGGATTGCCTTCGAAACCCATACTGACTATACCAATCTGGGGTTTTTTGAGGTCATCGCGTGTAAGGCCAATGGCATGTAGCATGGCCTGTGCTGCCGGCTGGGAAGGATCCTGGGTAACGGTTTTGCTGTACTTATTTAACTCCATTTATATAATAAAAGAGACCTTACCAGGGTCCCTGTTTAAATCAATGCCGTATAATCAACGTGCATAATTAGCCCCGCTTTTGATTGGGTTGAAATCAATTTTGAGCGATTATACGATAGCCATATCAGCAATTAAAAATATACATATCAGATTATCAATAAGTTAAGACGTGCAAAGTTATGCTATAGTACAATGTCCATTCAAATTCGGCGTTGATTTTAAAATGTCAGTCACGGGGAGAATTTAACGTGGTGACGTTCAATAATTACACATACCAGAAGACGGTTTCCGGCAACATCACGCCATCTATATCTGTAAGTAAAAATTTGCAAAAGTACTGTGTCTTGGATTGTACTACTCTAATTTCAATGTTTACAGTAGCAGCGTTGGCCCAGAAGAACAAGCCGGTAATTGACGAAATAAATGCAGGGGTTGGAATATCCGGGCATTTTTTTTTACGTAAGGGTGGTGGTAAACCTATTAGTGGAGCTCCGCAGGGAGCACAACAAAGCACCGAGGGAAAGGGAATTTCATTTCCCATACTGTTCAGGAAAGATAAGTATGGACTAACCTATGAACCGACATTAAGATATGACATAATCAGAATTAATCTTAGGGTTCCTACCGGATCACCAGGGCCTGAAGAGTTTAAAGAATGGATAATTGACCATCATTTTGCCTTAACCCGGCGCTTTGATGGTACATTTATTGGAGTGGGATATTCCATTTTCACTCCGGGCAAAGGATATGACTGGACGTATCGTGTATTCCTTAACGGACTGAGTCAGCCTTCAACTGAAATTTCCCGGTACTTAAAATTAAGAGTCAATACCTACGATGTCATCATAGGCAGGAAATTCAGATCAAATGTGGTAATAACGTCAAAGCTGATGTATGCTCCTGTGGGATCGATTAAGTGGGGTCCTTACCTCAACGGAATCTTATTTAATTTATCGGTGCATTACAGTTTTAGAATTCATTGAGTTGTCCTGAGAAAGGCATTCTTCTTCTCCAACCCTGTACAATACAGAAATCGCTATTATATAAGTCGCTGCTAAATAGGGCATTAATGTAGCTATGCCCTTATGTTCGGAATGATCATTGACAATCCTTCCGTTTTTGGTTTGGGTATTTTTATGCCGTCATCTTTCATACTTCCAGGTGAAAAAATATTGCTTCCTGAATATTGTTCTCTATTTCTTCCCGGGTAGCACCTGCAGAAATGCAGCCAGGTAAATCAGGAACATAGGCACTATATCCGGTTTGAGTTTCTTCAATTACAATTAAATATCTCGTAATAAGGATTTTCAAAAACTGATTTTATTTACTAATTTTAAAAAAACCTCATTAATATAGCATCCCAATCCTTTAATGAGACCGTTTTTGTTATTCCACTTTTTCAGATTGCCAATAACTCCTATGAACCTTAAATTCTTTTTGACTTTCAATGATAGATGCAAAAATAAAGGAACTTATACCTTTTCATGTATTCATCGGTATAAATTAAGCGATTTGAAAGAAGTAATAAAGTTAACGATCTCTTTCTTTATCCGAATGACCGGAAATGCCAGCGTTGCTGTCAGGCCGCCGTGCAGTAAAATTGTGCTTTCCTGCAGCGAACATTTATCCTGATTACAGGTTCAGCCAGTATGTAAGCTTGATTTCAAATGCCCGGGACCTGGGTTGGTTGAAATCCACAAATTTTCCGTCAGCGCCTGCCAGGTAATTATCCGTATATACAATGAATAGATCGGAAACAGGCTTGTAGCGCCACTGAATCCGGGAGTTGATGTTTACGTTGTTGATCTGGTTGTTGTACTGGATGAACGTGGTCCAGAAAATATTTCGCGTAAAGACGAAAATCGCGTCGTAATGAGGGTGTTACATACTTACGCAGACCGTTGTTTTTCAATTTTGCAATCACATAAATGAAGTCGTCGTCGTAGGCCATGCGCACTTCGGTCTGGGCTATTGCTTCAGAACTGTCGTAAGGGAAGTTTTGCATAAAATGATCTGCTATATCCGCTTCCTGCCATGCCGCATCATCCATTCTGGCATCAATTACTACAGGAACCTTGTGTCTGGAGCAATAGGAAATTCTAATTTTAAATTTAAGGTTCATACCTTCGGTCTGAAGGGATGACTTTGGCGTGCAGGATCTTGCGAGTATCATTGAAGAAGGGAAAGGTCTCTTTTAACTTAGGACTCACAGTTTTTTCAGGTTGATAAATGCTGACTTCTTCCGCATCTGTTTTGTAATTATTGCAAGGTGACCAGCATGGTTATTCAAAGAGGGTAAGTGTAGTGCGAAGTATCACAAGGTTTTTTAAATTTGTATTGTCTCATTTACAATATGATAAAAATACCTAACATGTCAAGATCAATTGTTCTTACTTTAATAACACTTTTAAATGTTTCTTTATTGTTTGCTCAATCAGAAGGTTATGATAAGATTGGAAAATTTGATTCAGGTCGGGCTAAGGTACAGTCAAATGGATTGTATGGTATAATTGATATAGATGGAAACGAAATTGTAACTCCAAAATATGAGGTAATTCAATCATTTAAAGACCAAAGAGCCAAAGTTTCTTTGAATAAATTATGGGGTATTATTGATTGGAATGGAAAGGAAATTGTACCAGTTAAGTATGAAAAGATAGGATCGTTTCAAAACCGTAAAGCAAAAGTGCAACTGAATGAGAAGTGGGGAATTATTAATTGGGATGGTAAAGAAATAACAACACCTAAATATGATAAAATAGTGAATCTGGATAAAGGCGGATACAAAATTTCAAATGAAGGATATTGGGGATTAATGGACAAAGATGGAAAAGAACTAATTGCTCCGAAATATGAAAAAATCAAGGCCTTTGAAAGTAACCGTGCTAAAGTTTATTTAAATGGCAAATGGGGGGTAATCGACCGTAATGGAAAGGAAATTGTAAAAGTTAACTAACCATGTAAAATGTGGTTCTGTCACATCTGATTATGAATAGGAGTTTTTCACTATCATCACACTTCCTTGCCAATCTGCTATTTCTACGATTGTCTCCGGAATCAATTGCGAAAATTCATTAATTGCCTTTCGAAGACCGTCCCAGGTGTGGTTATAATCGTGAATAATGATAACACCACCTGCAGAAAGTTTAGGATAAAAATAATTTAATGCTGCAAAAGTAGGTTTATACAAATCTGCATCGAGATGAACAAAAGCGTAATTCGTTTCGTCTAAATTTTGAGCGGATTCAGGAAAATATCCTGGATGAAAATATACATTTTCATTTCCGTCAACGAATTTTTTCACCATTTCTAAACTGGTGTCGGAAAAAATTGATGTACTGAACTTCTCTTTGGTACTATTTTCCATCAGTAAATCTCGTTTATCGAAGCCTTTAAAAGTATCGAACAAATGCAATTTTCGATTGGTATCCATCTTGTGAATAATATTGGCTGTTTCTCCTTTATACACCCCCAATTCGGCAAAATCTCCCGGTATCTTTTCGTTTTTTAATCGTTCAATTTGTAGCCAAAAAGTATAAAGCCGGACTTTGTCCCGGTATGTTCTTTCCAGTTTCTTCAGATTATCCGATATTTCTCCTCGTTTAATTGTTTCTT
>JACZXH010000095.1 GCA_022571715.1 Bacteroidota bacterium
CATCATATAACAGAATAATCTCTGAACAAAAAAACTGAATTATGAAAAAAAGATTCATGTGTTTATTTGCCGCAATCTCCATAGTAACCTTTAGTTGCAAGCAAACTCCAGAAAATAATGAGGTGCAAGAATCAACTGACAAGCTTGGAAAAAACTACGATGAATTAAAAAAAATTGATTTTGAAATGTTAAAAAACGTACTTGGGATGGATGGAAAAGAGAAAGACGGGCAATTCAAAATTACAGTTCCTCAAAATGACCTCAATATTATGGTTGATGGATTTAAAATTATTCCTCCTATGGGGTTAGGCAGTTGGGTTGTATTTGCTCCAACTTCAGATCAAACAATGATTATGGGCGACATAGTTGTTACGGAAAAAGACCTTAAGCCTGTACAACAAGAAGTAATAAAACAAGGATTAATAATTACAGCAATTCATAATCATTTTGTCCGTAATGAACCTGATGTGATGTATATGCATATTGGGGGTATGGGCGATGAAAAAGAATTGGCAAAAAGTGTCAAAGCCGTATTTAATAAAGTAACCGAAATAAGAGGTGCCAATCCTGCCAATGCTGATGTTTCGGTCGTAGAAAACACTCTTGACACAAATATGATTGATAGCATTTTAGGATTCAGCGGAACTATGAATAACGGAGTATACAAATTAACTATAGGACGACCTGACGTGGATTTAAAAGTATACGGTGCTCCGGTAAGTACATTCTTAGGCTTTAATACTTGGGCAAGTTGGCAAGGCACACCTGAAAATGCGGCCGTAGCGGGTGATTTTACAATGCTTGCTGATGAAGTAGCGTCGGTAATTAAAACTTTGATTGAAAACGATATCGAAGTAGTTGCTCTTCATAATCATATGGTTCACGAAAATCCGAGAATTTTCTTTCTCCATTATTGGGGTGTTGGACCAGCAGAGAAATTAGCGAAAGGATTAAAAGCGGCTTTAGATGAAGCAGGAGCTACAAGTGAATAAAAAATCATAAACTAATAAATTGCGAGCGGCAAACAATTCTTAAAGTAATGGCAAAATTCATCTCAAAACCGAATTGAAGTTTATAAAGCGAAATAAGGTTTCAAGGCCCAGGAGTGTTTTTTTGAAATACAAACTGATCTTAGCTATCGCCCTGGAGCAATTAAAAAGAGTAAAGGAGGAATAACCTCAGATAGTAATTTGCTGTTCAATCTTTGCAAAATGATTGCTAAATCGGGATTTTCATTTTTGCATGTACAATTTATGTATTAGCTGAGTTTGGTTTTGTTTTTAACCACGGATAATTTTTAGTATAATTACAGTGATTATGAGCAATTTACTTCCGGTGACTATTTTTATCTACAGGAGGTCAAGTTCAACACGAGGTATAGCCAACAATGGTTTCAGACGCATTCGAAGCGTTGTGTCGCGCGTCATATTTTTTAAAGGTGGAGTTGAAGTAGCACGCAATCCATTTACTGGCCATATCGCAAACAATGCAACAACTAGACTTCATAAATGAAACTTGGATTATTTACCCTTATCGACGCACTTTCGAACTACTTGAAAGAAATGAAATTATGATAAAAATTACCGTCTTAGTATTGATAATGTTTTTTTTATCATCCTGTAGCTCTTTACTTTATAATTTTCATAAGATTCAGTCTGATGACCGACTTCGCAAAACAGAAGTTAGAAATTTATTAGATGAAAAAGCGTTGACACAGTGGTGGTATTTTGATTTCTTTTTTGATGATGGATCAGTTTTGGTTTTAATGTTTGTTCCTCATCATTGGTGGACTGATCCTGAAAAGGAACCAGATGCTAAAACACTTATTTACGTGAGTTATATGACTGCTAACGGAGAATTGATCAAAGCAGAAAAAGTCATTGATTCAAACGAAGTACATTATGATGAGAATGGCTTGAAAAGTCCCTACTTGGAAATAATTAGATCACACCAAAAAAAAACCCGAGAATACACAATCAATTTTTTTCTTGATGAGATCAAGGGTACGGCAAAAATAGTATCCAATTCAAAAGCTTTTTCTCCACTTCCGACAGGTAGTTTGAAAGCTTTTGGAACTAAATTTATTCTAGGAAAGAAAGGTAAGGGTTTACAATATCGTTATGCCGCTCATGTTCCTCAAGGTAAAGTTACCTGTAAATTGGACATCAATGATAATTATATTAGTCTTTCAGGAAAGGCTTACCATGAACAAGGTTGGTTTACAGGGCAGCCCCACCAAATGGGTGATGGATGGGTTTGGTTTCATTTTGTGTCACAAAATATTAATATTTTTGGTGCAAAAACATTTTTATATCTGGAAATGGACGGACAGGTAATTATAGGAGGACTTAATAGTTTTAATAGGCGCTGTGTGCTTTCAGATTCTATCTTCGCAAATAAGCCTTCAAATCTTTTAGTGGGAGGAAAGTTTAGCTTTAATTCTTCAAATTCATCCTTTGACATAATACCTATCGGGAAAAAAAGTACAACTCTTGTGTGCATACCTTCTAAGGATACTGATCAGATTTGGGGTACTGTTTTACAGCCATCTATTATCACTATACAATACCATGGAAAAGAGTTTAAAGCAGAAGGACTGTTGTTGTTAGAAACCTCTAAGATGAGTAGATAGCCGTTTCATTATTTATGGAGATCATCCTTGATTAATTTTAATCAATATATCAAATGGCGAGTCACAGTATGTGAAAGAAATGGTAATTAAGATCTTAAATCAGGTCCAACGAAGAAAGTAGATTTAGGTATTATATTAAGAAAAATAAAAATAAAAACGGCCTACCATTTTGTATGAAAGCATAACCTCCCTTCGAGAAGGTAGTACTTCAGACACTAAGCGTTGTGTTACATTAAAAAAAAGATTAGAAATGAAAAATTTAATCACAGTTTCAATAATAATTCTCTTTAGTTCAACTGTATATGGTCAAAAACCAAGAGCAAGAGATTTAGGAATTCCATTTGTTGGCAATACTGGTCAGTACAATTCAATAACTGATGTAAAAGGAGTTGAAGTTGGTCATAGTACCATCATTTCCGGTAAGGGTGAAAACATTGTTGGTAAAGGACCAGTGAGAACAGGGGTTACCGCAATATTTCCAAGAGGCAAGAAATTTAGTCCTGTATATGCAAACTGGTACAGTTTAAATGGTAATGGAGAAATGACAGGAACTACTTGGGTTACAGAATCTGGATTTTTAGAAACTCCAATTATGATAACCAATACAAATAGTGTAGGTGTTGTACGTGATGCAGTATTGAAATGGTACGTAAACACAAATTGGTATCAAGGAGAGGATTGGTGGTATACATATCCAGTAGTTGCAGAAACTTATGATGGATTTCTAAATGATATTTATGGATTTCACGTAAAAGAAGAAAATGTTTTAGAAGCCATTAACAATGCTACAAGTGGAAAAGTTGAAGAAGGAAATGTTGGCGGTGGAACTGGCATGATGTGTTTGGGTTTCAAAGGTGGAATAGGAACTTCTTCAAGAGTGGTTACTATTAGAGATTCTACTTATATAGTCGGAGTATTAGTTCAATCAAATTTTGGAGCCAAAAGAAATCTAACAATTGCCGGAGTTCCGGTAGGTAGAGAATTAAAAGATACATTAAACTATGTATATAATGCACCACCGCAATCAAGACGACAAGAAGGTGATGGTTCGATAATCGTAATTGTAGCTACAGATGTGCCACTACTCCCGCATCAATTAAAGAGGATTGCTCAAAGAGTTCCATTAGGTATAGGAATAGTTGGCGGGCGTGGAAGCAATGGTTCCGGAGACATTTTTTTAGCCTTTTCGACTGCCAACAAAAATGCATTTAATAGAGATGAAACCACAACGGTCGAAACATTTTCTAATGATTTACTAATGCCAATATTTGAAGCTACGGTTCAATCTGTTGAGGAAGCTATCATCAACGCTATGGTAGCTGCGGAAACAATGGAAGGGATTAATGGGAATAAAGCATATGCCTTACCTCACGATTTATTGATTGATGTACTTAAAAAATATAAAAGGATAGAATAAAACGTGGTAGAACAATTGCAAGAAACATAACCACCCTGCAGGTAGCCGAATTGACGAGTTCGCTACCCATAATAAATACTGATAAATCGAATTATTATTAGAAATTTAATGCCATTATTAACGCCGTTATTAATTTTTCATCTATTTGTAACTACCATTGTATCAATGATATATAAGTTATTTTAATTTTAATCATTACCAGTAATATATCATAGAAATAGGGTTTTGATTGGCATCTCAATTTCTGAAGCGTAATTGACTGGGGGACTTGGTAGTGCCGAACTGGATGGGACTTGCCTGGCGCAACCCGGTCGTAGCATCACCTAAAACCGTCAGGCGGTTTAAGTTATCAATAAAACAAGCTTTTATACTATTTTAGCGGTAATCAGCGGAAGTGGTCGCCACGCAGTTTAGCCTTAACCGTTAGATGGCATACTAGAGCCTAATACGAAAAGGAATTTAATAAATAATTAGCATGATATGACTAGTAATTTTGCAAGACGCACATTTTTGAGAAATACTATTCTTCTAGCTTTCGTCACCGCGATTGGTTGCACCCTTAATCAAAATGAAGAACCGTCAACCGAAGAGAAGGGTCCTAAGGTGTATCTTGATTACGATCAAGCGGAGCTTGATGCGGCCTACAATCAGAGCCCTTGGGCGCCAAACTTAGAGCATGTGCTCGCACGAAAGAATGCTCAAAATACGGCAGCCACATCTCGCATTGGTAAACCTGAGCGTATAGCGTACGGGCCAACCGAGAGTGAACAACTCGATCTATATCGAACAGAAATCCATAATGCCCCTATTCACATCTACATCCATGGTGGTGCCTGGCGCATGGGCGGTGGTACCGGCACCACTGCCGCTATTGCAGAGATGTTTGTTAAATCGGGTGCTCACTACCTTGCACCCGACTATACGCTAGTCCAGGATGCAGAGGGCAGCCTTTTCCCTATGGTCGACCAATTACGCCGGGCAATTGTGTGGGCATATCAGAATGCCTCGAAGTTCTCAGGTGATCGTAATCAAATTTATATATCTGGTCATTCTGCTGGTGCACATTTAGCAGCTGTTGTCCTCACAACAGATTGGTTAACGGAATTCGGGGTCCCAATGGATATCATTAAAGGTGGCCTCTGCATCAGTGGCATGTTTGACCTATATCCGGTAAGTTTATCTGCTCGAGGTGAATATGTAGCTTTCACTGACAACATGGTCGAACTGCTTAGTCCAATCCGACAACTTGACAAACTAACCGCACGTATTATCGTGTCTTACGGGACGCAAGAGAGTCCGGAATTCCAGCGCCAATCACGCGCATTTGTAAATGAATTAAGCAAGGCGGGAAAAGATGTGCAACTCCTTGTAGGTGTCGGCTATAATCACTTTGAAATTAACGAAACACTTACTAATCCTCATGGTCTCCTTGGGTTTACGGTTCTCAAACAAATGGGACTGACTAATAATACACAGGAATAATAATACCCACCTTAGATGATCTTCTATGTTTAATTTGGTAATAAAATATAGGACGGACTGTGGTTTACGAAAGTTTCGATATCATAGTTCGCATTATTTTCAAAAACCCTACATTTAGTAGCCAAACCGTTGGCAATAATTAATAGAACAACTCATTAATAATATTCTTTATATAATTCCTCCGTTTAGTTCTTATGTCTATTTTTACCTAAATAATATATAAAATCATGAAACAGCTATTAATTGTTCTCCTTTGCCTATCCCAATTCTCAGCAATGTCACAGCAAATTGCTACAACTAATCCAAAATATGCATGCCCTCCCTGTGATAATGATTGTGATCAATTAGAATTCGAAAAATCTGGAAATTGTACACAATGTGACATGAAATTAATTTTAAAAAGTAAATTAATAAATTATACAAAATCAATGAAAAAGACTATTGCATTTTACTTACATGATGGAGTTGAAGTCCTGGATTTTGCCGGTCCATTAGAAGTTTTTACTATTTCAGGTTTTGAGGTGTTTATCGTTTCCAAAACAACAGATCCCATTATTTCTCAAGGAGTCTTAAAAGTGATTCCAGATTATAGTCTAAAAGATGCACCAAAAGCAGATATTTTAGCTTTTTTCGGAGGAAACGGAGCTTCAGCTTCAAAGGATAAAGAGGTCATTAAATGGATTCATAAACAACAAGAAACCGTAGATTATTTTTTCTCAGTTTGTACAGGAGCGTTTTTTCTTGGTCAAGCAGGATTGTTAGACAATCAAACTGTTACCACCTTTCATTTGAGTATCAATAGTTTAAGAGAATCGTTTCCTAAAGCAAAAGTATTATCTGGTGTGCGATTTGTAGATAATGGAAAAATAATAACTACCGCAGGAATATCTGCCGGAATTGATGGCGCACTTCATTTAGTTGAAAAAATATATGGCAAGGAAAGAGCTATACAAACCAGTATCTATATGGAATATGATAAATGGGTACCTGATGAAGGTTTAATTTTAGATAAGTCATTTCCATCATCTACCACAACTAATAAACACTAAATTTATGAAATGCACTAAGCTTTTATAACAAATGGTGGTAGGTATATCTGATTCAGTGCCTGGCAGGAATTCGTGGGATCAGGAGCAATTCTGTCTGTCTGCCGTCAATATAGTTCACCCCATTTTCATTCATTAGCGTTAGTTGTAATGTGACAAGGTGGATCTTAGCCAAGTCAGCATTATAGGATCGATACCAAGGTGTTGAGGATCATTCTATTATTTACTGTATTAATTGACTGAAAGGATTTTTTCAGCCCTGAACAAAAGGTCAGCAGATTGTAAAATTTTGTTTTTAAGTTTCACAGGATAGTGATTATTTCTGTAAAGAAACTGGCGCACAATATTTGCTGCAGAATCGGTTTGATATCCGTATAGGGTATTATCCAACACACTTTTAGGGAAAAAAATGTCACCTGTACGTTGCAATTCTTCCAGCATATCCAGTGTAGGAAGTATATATTTTTCAGATGAACCGGCACGTAGCGGATGATGCAAATATCCGATTGCATCCTGCACCCACGATTCGTGTTGCCTGTTATTTTCTATTCTGAGGCTCTCAAAAAATACATCTCTGATTTCCTGGTCGGCGGAGAGAGAGGGCATCAGGAAAATCATTCGTTCTTTCCTGTCGGGATCGCTGATCCGCTCAAGTTGCCTGTCGAGAATTTTATCGTTTTTATCCGGATCCTTTATAGCCAGTTGCATGGCCATATCCGTAAAGTCACGTTCAGATAATTGCAGCCCCGTAATAGGCTGCTCACCCTGCCAAATATGGTATAAGGATTCAATGGCCGGCTTGGTGATAGCAAGCGACAAATAAGATCTAAACCACATGGCTTTCAGCCGGGGGTTGTCTGTTTCTTCCATTTTCGTCCAGAGCAAGGTCTCGATTTCAGTGGCTTTTTTCATTCGTTGCTCCGGTGTCATAAACATCCAGAACAGGGTGTTCAGGTACCCTAGCACATGCTGGATAATCAAAGGTTCTTTCTCCTTATCCAGGCTGACAATGATGGTTTGTAATACATCTTCCGGTTTTACTCTATTATTTAACATATTTTCCCACAGGTTTAGCCAACCCACACCTCTGAACACGGGATCTTCAAAATCATTGATCTGAGACAGCCAGGCTCTTTTTGAACCTGGACCCAGTATGAAATAGCCGTACCCATATCCTTCGGCATTAAATACGATAAAATCAGGCTCGGGTAATCCGTTTACCTCCTTTATTTGAGCACCTTTGCCATTAAAATCAACAGCAAAGTGGTAAAGACTATCATTTGCACGCATTTTAATTGATAGCTGTTGTGGCCATATATTTTTTTCCCTTGCATTATCACGTTGGTAAATCGAAAGTACCTTGATTGTGGTATCATTGTTTGTCCGAATGATGCCAAAAACTTTCGGCATTCCTTTCTCTTTGATCCACTGATTACTCCAAACGTGTATATCATCCTTTGTTTTATTGTTCAGGATGAATATCAGATCATCCCATGTGGCATTTTTGTAGGAATAGGTAGTGAGGTATTGCTGCAAACCTTCCTGCATGGATTCTTTTCCGATACGTCTCTCCAGTTTACGAATTACAATGGGGGCTTTCTGATAAATAATTGCCCCGTAAAGCGTACCTGCATCTTTTAGGTTTTCAAGTTGTTGCTGAACAGGATGGGTGCCTTTAGATCGGTCAACGGCATACGCGGCAGGGTAGTGAGCCAATAAAAACCGAAGATCATGATTGATTTCAGGGAAAAAGGGATTTATAATTTTTGCAGCCATAAAATTGGCAAATACTTCCTTCATCCAAACATCGTTGAACCAGTCCATTGTAACCAGGTTACCAAACCACATATGAGCGGTTTCATGAGCGATCAGGCTGGCTCTGCGTAGCAACTGATTTTGTGTGGCAGAGGGATCAAGAAAAAGGCTTGATGCCTTATAGGTAATGGCTCCTGGATGCTCCATACCCCCATACTGGAATGAAGGAATGAGTGCAAATCCGAATTTGCCGAAGGGATATAAGATGCCTGTGTAATCTTCCAGCCACTGGATGGAATGTGCATGCAGCTCAAATATTTTATCGATGTTGTCAGCTACTTTTGTACTGTCAGTTTCTCGGTGAAGCATGGTCATGATCCGCCCATTCAATGTTCGCTCAACCGTCTTGAATTTTCCGGCAGTAAATGCGAATAAATAAGTGCTGATCGGTTTTGTTTCAGCGAACCCGATGACCTTTTGTCCGGCTGCATTATGCTCACTTACAGCCCGGCCATTAGCAATGGCCTTCCAATCATCAGGGATAATAAGGGTGAGAAGATATTTCGCCTTGAGGTTTGGCTGATCGAAACACGGAAATGCCGTGGATGCCCTGTCGGGGACGAACAATGTATAGAGAAAATCCTTATTTCTGTTGAGGGAAGATTCACCGGCCCGAAAGGTAATGGAGATCGTATTTGATCCTTCGTTAAAATAGCTGTAGTCAATGCGAATATGTTCATCGTAAAAATCGTACTCGACAGGATTTTCGTTCACGGTTAAATCCTGCAGGTAACCAATCGATACGTTGAAATCCAACACGACAGGATTATCCGACTTTTTCCAAACGAAGTGGATAGTTTCATGGCCTGTAACCGGTTCCGAGAATTGTGAAGGAATTGAAAATCGTATGTTATATTGAATCTCTGAAATACTGGCGTATCGCTGGCGGGAGAGTTCAAGCGAAACTCCTGGAACGATGTCTTTTCGACCGGCTGTACATGAAAAGATCAGGTATGGTAAAACCAGTAATGTAAAAAGTTGAAATTTCAAAAACAGCAAATTTTTGTACAAAAGTACGCCAGGAAATGTTTTCGTTATATTACTTGTACAATCTTTTCTTGTAACGCCTTAAAAAGTAATACGTTTAACCCGCAACCTGCTGTCATGTCTGCATGATAAAGATATCTCACTTCGCTTATGACAGCAGAGGATGTGACGGCTGTATAGGGCCGGCCATCTGTGGATGAACAGTAATATACCCCCTCACTGTAATTTCAAATCGCTTTTAAGTGGTGAGAAATCTTTACCGAGCACATCGTTTATCAGTTTCAGTGCCTGGCAGGAATTCGTGGGATCAGGAGCAATTCTGTCTGTCTGCCGTCAATATAGTGCACCCCATTTTCATCAAAAAACGCATCTTCTTCCAGCATGATCCGGATTTCTTTGCCCCATTCTTCAATGAAAGTGGCAGCGTTCAGCTCGATAGAATATGCGGTATTCGGGTGTAATGGGTAATCACCGGTACCCGGTACTCCACCTTGCGAATCCCACATTCCCAGCGTTGTTCCCGCGGCATGCCCGTGATAGCCAATCGGGTGGGTGTATATGGCCGGCTTAATCCCTTCAGCAATGGCCTGCTCACGGGACTCTCTCAATACTTCATTGCCTGTTTTATCAATTTTGAAATTACCCGTAAAAATATCCTGTAATTGGTTGCCTTGTTTGAATGCTTTCTTAAGATATTCCGGGGCATCTGTTTCTCCCGGACGCAACACATACGCATGTTGTTGTGTATCAGTATTCAGCCTCAGATAGGTGATACCAAAATCAACGTGGAGTAAATCGCCTGGTTGTATTACATTTTGATCAGCACTTTCGGTAAACATACGGATCTGGTCAAAGTGTTCTGCATCGGCACGCTGAATTGATATACTGGGATGAAACCATGTTATCAGTTTCAATTCCTTTATTTTCTCCCGCATCCACCATACAACATCATCCGTTGAAGTAACCCCGGGTTGAATAACCCTGTCGGAAAGAGCTTCATCAATAATCATATGTGCGATTCTACAAATTTGTGGATAGACCACCATTTCTGCAGGTGTGCGTGTTTCAAGCCAACCAATAGCTACTTTCTCTGCAGATACAATCCGGCTACTGTATTTTTTCCCGATTGCCATCTTCAGTTCCTCCAGGTCAGTGGCTGTAATACCATCTGCCAGGCCCACATATTCTGATTTGTTTATCCCGATTTTTTCGGGATTACGTTCTGCAATAATTTGTGCTACCCGTTTCCACTGGTCGGGTTCTTTTTCTTTGTCCCAGGCTTTTATAAAGGATTTACCAACGTCGTAGCGGGAAACGGCCAAAGTTTCAAGACCCTTTTCGGCACCCCGATCAAAAATGATGAGTATGGTGCGGCGCCTTGCTGC
>JACZXH010000096.1 GCA_022571715.1 Bacteroidota bacterium
CATCGCTTCTTCTTCGTTACAAAAGATAAGATCCATGCCGGCCCCCACAACCGCATCTATATTTTTTCTGAAATACCGGATCATGTTAGTGTCAGAAAATGTCATGGATGTTTTGACGCCGTTATCACAGGCAATCTTTTTGGTACGGAGCATGGCTTCGTGACCCCTTGCAGTGGTTACAAGGTATCCTTCTATGTACAGGTACTTCGAATTCTTAAGCGCTTCTTCATCAATTTCGGCAGGCGATAGCTGCTCGGTAATTCCCAGAAATGTGTTCATGGTACGCTCGGCATCAGGTGTCACCATCACCAGACATTTACCGGTGATCCCTTCCTGGCGGTCGCTATTATGAATATTGCTGTCCACCCCGGCGCCTTTTAGATCATGCATATAAAAATCGCCGAATTCATCATTAGCAACTTTACAGGAATAATATGTTTTACCCCCGAACTGGCTCACCGCAATGATACTATTGGCCGCCGATCCCCCGCTTTGTTTTTTAGTATGGTTATGATCAATAGATGCCATCAACTGGTTTTGCCTGGTTTCATCCACCAGGGTCATATGCCCCCGGTCAATACCATGCATTTCAAAAAAATCGTCACTTACCTTGAATTCAAGGTCAACAAGGGCATTTCCAATTCCATATACATCATATTTTTTCATAAATCGTACTGATTCGCTTCCTTCATACCAAAGATACCCGAATGTAATCATCATGTAATGTTTTAACATTGATAAAAGATTTTACCTGAACCATTTGCTGTTTCTAAAAATATCTGATTAAGCTTATAGCCTCTGCTGGACTATACCCCCGAAAAGGCTGAATCAGATGATATTTAAGGTCTCTTTCAGAAGGCCCTTCCGAAGAAAAAACACAAAAAGAAAAAAACATAAAATTGTTGTTGGGATATTATTTGATGTCTTTCAATTCCATTAATTCTTTATCGTCTTCTCTTGATTCCACCAATTCAATTTTGATTTCTTCAGCTATTCGTTCCTTATTTGTTGATAAGATTGGAGCTGCTCCCGTAATGCCTATGCCTACTGCTGCTAATATAATAAGTAGCACCAGGCTCAGTATTCTAACTGTTTGTTTTAATCTTGTCATTTTGATTTCTAAATGATTAATTATGCCAATTTTCAGGCACAATTAAATTTGCTTAAGAAAAAAGGATTATTGCCAGATAAAGTGGCAAATGAGTAAGTAAATTATTCTTGGTGTGAGTGGGGGAAATCCTCGTTTGAGCTGTGAGGATTAATTTTTAATTGTGTAAATCTTACTACTTTTTTACCAGTAACAATCTGCTTTAAAAGATAGTCAAACTTTGTTTTGGCAATCCTATTGTGAAGCAATAAAACTTCATTGATTACAGATTTGCTGAAACTATCAAAGATGACGTTTTCATTAAATTTTGTTAAGACTCTTTCGAAAGAAATATTTCTTTTAGCATTTGAGTTGATTGAATAAACTAATTCAGTATTTCTATATGGTTGTTGCTGTGAAGTAGAAATACCAATATATCCGGAAAAGGTAAAAATGCTAAACAGCAAAGCTACCGTAAGCAACCACTTTGATAGCTTGTCTTTAACAGGTTTATATTGATGAACAGCCATTTCCATTTCAAATGTAAGATGAAATTTGCACTGTCACGTTGCCGAAGTTTATTATTTTATTCAATGTTGGCAAGGATTTATACGGCTGTAAGAAATTCCGTTATTCTGACTTAGGCATAAATGTAGCCCGGATACACATTTTATCTGCAATATTCAGATTTTTTCAGTAATTGCTTCTGTAACATTAATGATATGATCACCGACTTTTTCGAGTGAAGCAATAAGATCGATATAAATCATGCCACTCAGGATATCATATTCGCCTTTCGCTATTTTTTTAAGGTGTTCTTTCCTGAATTGGCTTCTTTTGGCGTTGATCTCCTTTTCTTTATTTTGTGCCCCTGTCAATCTGACCTTAGCATAATCCATATCAAGATTCAGGTCCATGATCTCAAAAGCCTCATCAACCAGTTTAAATTTTTCCATCAGGTTTTCCGTTTGTTGATCGGTAAACCAGAGATTGCTTTCGTTTTTTTTCTGTACGTTAAGCGACATCTGGAAAAAGATATCTGCAATTCGTTCCAGATCATTGTTAATACTAAGTAGCGACTGGATTTTTACCGATGAACTCTCACTTATGTTTCCTTCTGCAACCTTAGCAAGAAAGTTTGCGATTTCTACCTCCACCCGGTCAGTTATTTCTTCGTGTTTCTGGATCCTGTCCATCAATTTTCTCCTCTTCTTTTCTTTCTTTTTAACGATCAGTGTCTGCACAAATTCCGACATTTTTGTGGTGATATTTCCAAATTTGCAAATTTCCTTGCGTGCTTCGAGAATGGAAATATCAGGTGTTTGAATTATTACATTTCCAATAAACTCCAGATGGTACTCATCATCCTCGCCTGAGGACTTTACCATTTTAGTTACGATAGCGGCAATCGGCTTTACAAAACCGACCAGAAGCAGCACATTAATGATGTTGAAACTAGAATGAAATACGGATAAGGCAATAGGTATAGACTCCGGCTGACTGGGATCCATGGGAGAAACCCCCTGGAACTCCATCATGTACATGTTGATCATTTTGAGAAATGGGAAAAACAGGATTACCATCCAGACCACCCCGAACATATTAAATATCAGGTGTGCCCTTGCAGCCCGCTTGGCGTGTACATTGCCAATTAGTGCAGCGAGATTGGCGGTAATCGTCGTACCGATATTTTCGCCAAGAACCATAGCAGCAGCCATTTCAAAGGGAATCCAGCCGTTGTACGACATCACCAGTGTTAACGCCATGGCCGCACTGGACGATTGCACCGCAATTGTGATTAGTGTGCCTATGCCTACAAAAATGAGGACAGAAAGGAACCCCATATCGGCATACCCTGAAAGGAATTCCAGAATCTCAGGATTAGATCTCAAATCCGGGACTGACTCTTTAAGTTCGCTTAGTCCTATGAACAACAGTGCAAATCCTATTAATACTTCGCCCCATGATCTATACTTACTTTTACCGGCAAATAACAGGGGAAGGCCAAAAGCAATGATCGGTAAAGCAAACGAGCCAATTTTCACTTTAAAACCAACTATTGATATCAACCAGGCCGTAATGGTAGTACCTATATTGGCACCCATGATCACCCCGATAGATTCTATTAACGACAGCAGTCCGGCGTTTACAAAACTCACTACCATAACGGTGGTAGCGGAAGATGACTGAACAAGGCTCGTGATCAGAAATCCCGTTAATATACCTTTAAACCTATTGGAGGTCATAGCGCTCAATATCTGGCGCATTTTTGAACCGGCAACCTTCTGAATCCCTTCACTCATCACCTTCATTCCATAGATGAAGAATCCCAGTGCACCAATCATGGTAAGTATATCAAAAACGGAGATATTCATTATAAACTCGTGATTATATCAGTGTATGTTTAACTAAATTATTATATGTTTCTATAAGCTAATTGAAAGGAACCCCAATAAGTTCCAACTCGTTTCCCGGATAATGTTCACAATGTATTGAATTAAATTTATACCTTCATATTTCATGGCGATTTAATGCTCAACCTTACAAGAATAAAGCTTATTCTGAAAAAGTTTGGAACTGGACGTAAAATATCGCTATTTTATAAATGTATAAACCAGACAAAATCCTATTATGAAAACCATTTTAGTTCCCACTGACTTTTCTGATTACGCAAACAATGCCTTAAATTTTGCATACAACATTGCGCTAAAAACGGATGCACAAATACATCTTATTAATGTTATTGAAGCCTTTGATACACAGTCTTATAGTACTACAGGTACAATGGATATTGATCCGAAAGTTGATCTTTATATGAACGAGGTAATGAAAGTAACCACAAAACGAATGGACAATATCGTGAACAACCCTTCCTATAAGGATGTAACGATCATTTCGCATGTGCATTACGGAAAACCATATGAAAGCATTTCGAAAGCCATTGCACAGCACGAAGCCGACCTGGTAGTGATGGGCACACTGGGCAGTTCCGGGTTGGATGAGCTGTTTATCGGATCAAATACCGAAAAAGTCGTACGTTATGCTAAATGTCCAGTCATTTCTGTCCCTGAAAAGGCAGCATTTACGGGTATTAAAAACATCGTCTTTGCCACCAATCTGTCAGTTGAAGACGATACGGTCATTCAGAAAATAAAAATTTCACAGAATATCTTTGATGCCAAACTGCACATATTATGGGTAAATACACCTCATAATTTAAAGCATGAGGAGGAAATGAAACAAAAACTTGAAGAATTTGCACAACGGCACATGATTCCGAATTATTCGGTAAAGATTTTTAAAGCCATTTTTATAGATGCAGGAATCATGAACTATGCCGATGAAATAAATGCCGATATGATCGCCCTTACAACCGGTGGCAGAAAAGGCATCGCCTATCTGTTCAGTGGAAGCCTTGCGGAGCATGTAGTTAACCATTCCTGTCTGCCTGTGTGGACATACAACGTGGGGAGGCAGCAGTAGTCAACCTTTTTTTCACCCTTGGGTAAGTACAATTCTTCTTCATTTTGTAACAAGTATAATTATTTACTAAACCTACAAAACTAAAATTTACGCGGAAGCTACCTGATAGTCAGGCAGATGGGCTCACATGCTTCTACTTATTCATTGATGAAAAAGAAGAAATCTTTCCACGTGCAGTATATTGGGAGAAATAGAGCCTGTTGTTCTTAATATTATGGCTTCAAGCAGCACCTCGTACCATTGCCTTGCCGCCGACTGATGCCCATACGATTTGAATAATATATTTAAAATACTTTTCAAAATAAAGCAAGACCTGCATCCGGTTGCACAATCATCGAATTATTAATAGTTAAACTATTTTTTTTTATGCAATGTTAAACTCATGATGGGAAAACTCATGTACTTTGCTGATCCAATGTGTTCATGGTGCTATGGATTTGCACCGGAAATTTCAAAAGTTAAATTACATTTCCAGGATAAACTGGAATTCCATCTTGTAATGGGCGGATTACGGCCTTTCGGCAAAGAAACAATGGTCCATATCGCCGAATTTCTGAGGCATCACTGGGATGATGTAAACCAGCGAAGTGGCCAGGCCTTCCGTTATGAAATTCTTAAGGAAACAGACATGGTTTACGACACAGAGCCACCCTCACGAGCCGTTGTTGTTATGCAGGAGCTGAAACCCTTATCGGCTTTTGCTTTTTTCGAAGATGTGCAGAAAGCCTTTTATTTTGAAAACAGGAATATGGGCAACCTCGCCACCTATACCAATCTTGCCAAAAAGTATAATGTGAAGGCATCCGTATTCGGTCAGTCTTTTCAGGATGAGGAAATCAAACAAAAGACGCTCGAACGTTTCACTTATGCCCGCCACCTGGGCGTAAGCGTTTTCCCAACCACGGTTCTGGAAAATAATGACCGGCTGCATCTGCTGGCAAGAGGATATATGGAAGCTGAACTGATCATTGAGCGGGCTGATAATTTGTTAAATTCATAATTATTTAAGTGTATTTACACTATATCAGAGTTATGTCAAATTGCCGGATAATGTTTATCTGGTTGAACCCGTAAAAGGCAGCTACCATGAAATGCTAGCTAAACTCGTGGTTATGCACGAAGAATGGAATATCGAAAACGGACTTCTTACTCCCACCCTCCCTGAAAGTGAAAGCGGAAAATGGTAGATCAGAAGTTTTCATCACATTACGATTCGTGATCTGATAAAAAAGGAGGCAAGTTTACCTGGGTTTAACCAATATTCAATACTTTTTACACCTTTTTTTCTTACATCAAATGAAATCAGTCATCAAACTCGAAGAAGCAACCATGTTTGTCGCATCTGTTATTGCCTTATACGTATATGGCAATCCCTGGTGGGTATATTTATTATTGATGATCGGGCCTGACATAAGCATGTTTGCTTATTTTTTTGGACCGGTATCCGGTGGGGTTTTTTACAATATATTCCATCATAAGGGAATAGCAGTTGTTTTTGGATTAATTGGAATATTAACTCAAAGTCAAACATTCCTGATAATTGCTATAATACTATTTGGCCATAGCAGCTTGGATCGTATGATGGGATACGGACTCAAATATTTTGATGCTTTCAAGCATACCCATCTTGGCTGGATTGAAAAGACAGTACTAAGAAAAACTAACGCTTCTTGATATTTAAAATTAATAGAAGCCAATGAGAACCCTTACTATTTTATACATCAATTTCTATCCTGAAACTCCACGCGTAATCACATGGACGATTGGCTGCTTCATTTAATATTTCTGGTATTTCAATAATGGTAATATCCCCTTCTATGTGCCAATTAAGTGAATTCTCAAGCCCATTCATATATATTTGGCTGCCCTCTTTGGGTGATACATGCGTTAATTCCAGGTTTTCACCCGGCCAGGTAGTACTAATAACATACACATACCGATTGTCCTTACTTCTGGTATAATAAATGGTTTCACCTTCACTGAATGGATCAAATTGCTTTGTATGGTATATGGCCTCACCGTTGATTTTTAACCAAGCTCCAATTTCGGTAAGCCGGTCGCGGCTTGCCTTTGGAATTAACCCCTCGGCATCAGGGCCGATGTTCAATAAATAATTTCCTCCTTTTGCAGTAATATCTATGAGGTTGTGGATCAGGGTTTCTGCTGATTTCCAGTTTTCATCGAAGGACTTAAACCCCCAGGTATCATTCATGGTCATGCATGATTCCCAGTCAAGGGAAGAAGCACCTTCAAGAATCTCCTGCTCTGGTGTTCCAAAATCTCCGGCATACTGCTGATCCTGTTTATTCATGCCCTGCATACCCTTCCTCCCCTTATCAACCCGGTTGTTGACAAGTATTTCGGGCTTCAGACCACGTACAAACTGATACATGTTCAGCCCGTGTGCATGTGTCCATTCCGGGATCCACTCCCCGTCAAACCAAAGTATATCCGGGTCATAATTCAAAATCAGCTCCTTTACCTGCGGCTTCAGATAATTTTGCACATAATTATCAAAGTCAGGGTTACTTTTTTCACTTGTATTATAGTCAGGATAATGGGGCGCCTGGGCATCCGGATGATGCCAGTCCATGATGGAATGATAAAACCCAAGGGGAATGTCGTATTTATCGCACGCCTCTTTCAATTCACCCAATAAATCCCGTTTTACGGGGGAATAATCAATGACGTCATAATCGCTTATTTCTGAATCCCAGAGACTGAAACCATCGTGATGTTTGGAAGTGATGACTATATACTTAATGCCGGCGTCTTTGGCAATACGTACCCATTCATCCGCATCGTATTTTACAGGATTAAACTTCCGGGCAAATTTTTCATACTCTGCGACAGGAATATGGGCGCTGTTCATAATCCACTCACCAATACCTGGAATCCTTTCTTCATTATATACTCCTGCCGGAACGGAATACACACCCCAATGAATAAACATACCAAAAGTGGCATCGCGCCACCATTCCATCCGGTTGTTTCGGGCATCGTTTGGTTCTTCCAGGTAGTTGACGGTTTCTGCCGGTTTTTCATCGTTTAATTCCTTTCCTGTTTGCTGACAACTTGTTGTCCATGCAAGTAGAATAAATAAGAGTGTAAGCTTTTTCATAGTAAAATATTTCTATCATTCAAGTTACATCCTATCCTGCAATAATCCAGAATCTAATCTAATTTAAAGCAGGGCAGATTACTTCCGCACTTCTGGTTTAAAGGTTCATTCGGACCTCCTGTGAAACTTCTAGCTCAAATCCATGACAATTTTCTGGTTTTACCTTTTGTCTTCAGCAAATGGTGGGCTTTCTTATTGACAATTTATAAATACTCTTCAGCCTTGTGCCTGCTTGCTCTTGGTCATTTCGAATCCCTTTTAAGTGATTATAGCTCCCCAAGTTGAACAACTTATTGCTATAAAATAATCACTTTTAAGCGATGAGAAATCTTTACCGAAGTGATGGTCAACAACTTATCCTTTTCATGCTGGCGAAGATTCCTCACCCGAAAGGCTTTTTGGCTTAAACCATCGGAAATACGATTCGGATTCGGAATTACAGCAAGGGGATGATTGGCGGGTAATCTCATTGTTTACAGAAGCATTCTGCTGATAAGGAGATAGCGTTCGCCATTAATTTTCACATTCGCAACCGGAATTCTCATTTATCCGGAAGGGCAAAAGCCATATACACATCTCCTGACGGAGTTCCCAGCTTGCCTCCACCGCATGCAATCACAATATATTGCTTCCCATTTATACTGTACGTCGATGGGGTAGCATAGCCGGCAGCCGGCAATTTTGTTTCCCATATCAGATTGCCATTAGCCGGATCGTAAGCCCTGAATTTTTCATCCTGTGTGGCGGCAATAAACAGTATTCCTCCTGCTGTCAGCAATGGCCCTCCATAGTTCTCCGTACCGGTGACAGGAATGCCTTTTTCCGTAAGTCCGGGGTGTTCGCCAAGCGGAACCTGCCATTGGATCTCTCCTGCTGATAAATCAATAGCAGTCAACGTTCCCCATGGTGGCTTGATGGCTGGATAACCATCCGGATCTTTAAATTTGATATATCCTGTACCTGTGAATTGGTCTGGATTAGCGCTCGTTTCCGCCCTGATATCAACAACACTGTCCGCATGCCACAGGTAATCCCGTATACCTTCAACTTGATAATCAGTAAGCCAGGCAAAAGACAGCATATTTCCTTTACCCTGTTCCAGATGTGTCAGGAAGGATTCCCTGCCCATTCTGCCTGGTAAACCAACAAGTGTCGGCACTACGCCCATAAAATCACCTCCCTGGCGATCAGTACCATGACAGGAGGCACAATATTGGTTGAAAAGTCCTTTTCCAAAGCCAAATCGGTCGTTTTCATTTTTAAAAACGGGAATCATATTAAGTATCCAGGGCATTTCATTTGCATTCACATAAAGCAGTCCCTTTTTCGGATCATATGCGGCGCCTCCCCACTCACCACCACCATCATAGCCGGGAAAAATGATGGTACCTTCTTCGCTGGGCGGAGCATACATGTGCTCATTACGTTTTCCGGTGAATCGTTCTGATACAAATGAATAGGACAACGTATCCATATTATTAAGATCCGCTCTTTCAAACTTTTGTCTTGCAAAAGGCGGTGGTTTTAACGGTTTCGGTTGTGTTGGCCAGCTTTTTTCTCCGTATAAGCGGGATACGGGCACTGGCTCTTCTTCAACGGGAAACAATGGTTTACCTGTTTCACGATCCAGCACAAACACGTATCCAGTTTTAGTGATTTGAGCGACAGCATCCGTTGTTTTGCCATTTATTTTCACAGTTACCAGATTAGGAGGTGCGGGGATATCACGGTCCCATAGATCGTGGTGCACGGTCTGGAAATGCCAAATACGCTCTCCGGTATTGGCATTCAGCGCCAGAATGCAGTTGGCAAACAGGTTTTTCCCATGACGGTCTGCGCCATAAAAATCATAAGATGCCGAACCTGTAGGTATGAAAACCATTTCTCTTTCCTCATCGAGGCTCATGCCAGCCCATGCATTAGCGCCGCCGGCGTTCAGGTACGCATCTTCCGGCCAGGTGTCGTAGCCAAATTCGCCTGGTTGGGGAATGGTGTGGAAAATCCACTTCTGCTCTCCGGTTATTACATTATAGGCCCTGATATGACCGGGTGCAGCGCCAGGGCCTTCATCTACACGTGTACCCAGTATGAGCAGGTTCTTATAAACAATCCCCGGGGTAGTGGAAATAACAACCCGGTCACTTACATCACGGTCCAGCCCTTTGCGTAAATCCACCGTACCGTTTTCTCCAAAAGTGGTGATGCGTTTACCCGTAACCGGGTCCAGTGCATATAAGAAGGACCCTGCCGTAAATAACAATCTTGACTGGTCACCATTAGCCCAGTACACCAGACCGCGGTTTACGCCCATGAAATACTGATCATAGGCGTCCTCCCAGGGATCAAATACCCATTTTTCTTCGCCGGTAGTAGCATCAAGGGCAAAGAATTTAAGTTTTGGTGAGCTCCCGTAAAGGATGCCGTCAATAATCAGGGGGTTGCACTGGATCTGCGTACGATTAAGCGAATCGGAATCTCCTGATTTGTACATCCATGCAACCTCCAGGTTTTGAACGTTTTCAATATTAATCTGATCAAGGGTGGAGTATTGGCTGCTGGTATTATCCCCAAGGTAAACGGGCCAGTTTTTATCCGTATTTTCAGATAAAAACGAGCAGCCATTTACATACAAAATGGGGATCAACAAAAAGAGAGAACGGAATATGAATGATCTGATTTTTAAGATATACATAAATGGCGCTTTATGCCACCTTCACAAGAAATTCCATTTCTTCAGGTGCAATATGTTCGTTTGCTTTTGCCATTTTTTCCAGCACGCGGATGATGGCAAGTTTTTCATCAGGGGAATAATTCATTTGGCCTTGTTTTCAGTAATTTTCGCTGTCCGTTAATGACCTCAATTTACCCTTTAATAAACTTATTTGAAAGTATTGTGCCGGTAGATGCGTGTTTTGTAAACGCAATTTGAAGGAGACTTGTTCCGGTAAGTTTCCTGTTTACTGAATATGTCATAATTACAGCTTAAGGCGCTTGAATTGAATCTTGAGGTGCTTGAATTGAGTCTTGAGGTGCTTGAATTGAGTCTTGAGGTGCTTGAATTGAG
>JACZXH010000097.1 GCA_022571715.1 Bacteroidota bacterium
TCAGGATGCTTTTTCAACGTATATGATCCAGCAAAAAAATGGCAGGATATTGAAAAAACGACTTAATGTTTACGCTGCCATGCTTGGTGTGGAAACATCGTCTCTCGAAGACTTTCCTCCTATTGCGAAGGATGCAATTGACTACGATGAATTCAAGGATGATGAAAAGCAGCGTAAGAAGAACTTCTCACAATTGTTCTTTGAAATGACACCAGTTGGGGCAGGTCTGAGTTCGATGTCGCAGCTTCAGTCAGAGATATTACAGTATGAAACGAGAGCCTTGAAACTGCTGGGAGAACTAGTGGGTATCAAGGACATTGATTTTGACCAGGTATATCCTCTAATTCGATATGAACAAAATATTGTACCTGTGGGAGGAACGTATAAAGCCCAGATGTTTATCGCCGCATCTTCTTCTGCTTTCAGTCCTGAAATGTCTGTTGACGGTGAGGAAATACCAGTGGATACCATGACGATTGGTAATAGCGCAATGGTCAAGTATGGAAGAGTGGAATTTCCTGTTACTCCTGGAGGTACTCCGGTGCCCGGTACACCATATAAAAGGAAAACTTTTATTGCTGCAATAACATTGGCTGATTCCATTTACAGTGATACAGTAGAATATTTTACCATTCAGCCTGTAATGAAGATTTCGTCCGGAGCCTTGTCAGCTTTGTGGAAAAACTGCGCTAACGAGTTAATAGTTGAGGTACCTGCGTTAGGCACTGCCTACCGACCCGTTTTCAATGTAACGAATGCAGATAAACTATTGCGCCCTGGCGTAGGAAACATAACTGTCATACCCACAAGCAACCGGAGTGTAAGACTGTCGGTAAGTAATGGAGGTATGTTCATCGGATCGGAGACATTCAGGGTTAAGAACATACCATTGCCCAGGTATACATTTAAACTGGGAAACACTGAAATCGATATGGAGAACGGCATCAATGCCAATGATGTTCGTGGCAGGCTTACTATTGAAGCGTTAGCCGAGACTAACTTTAAGGAAGATGTTCCGAAAGATTCACGCTACCGAATCGAGCGCGTGGAAGTGACACTTCGAGTCGGTGCAACACCAAAGGAGCAAATAAAAGAAAACAGCGGCAGGGTGAGCCTTCGCAAGATTCAACAAGCAACACCACGTAGCGGCAATGTTCTGACAATTAAAATCACACGGGTAAGCAGGAGGAACTTCCGTGGCGACCGTGATCCGGTGGTTGCGAGATCATTGGTATGGCATATTCCAATTAACTAAACAATTGATGATAATATTATCCGGAATGAAGAAGTCTTTAAACATAGTATCCTATGGCTTGCTAGTTCTTTTTATGATTAGTAATCAGGTTGCTTCAGCGCAACAGAGTGTAGCTGTACCCCAGTATAATCCACATTCGGTAGCTCCTATTCCGAAATATGAACAACTATATAAAGTAACCGTATGGCGACGTATTGATTTGAAAGAGAAACAAAATAAGGGCTATTTTGCATTTAATAATGAGCTTTCAAAAATAATTATTGAAGGAGTGATGTCAGGTGAAATCAGTCATATTTATAACAACGATTCACTTACTTCTGAAATCACCAAAGAGGAGTTTCTTGCCAGGCGCAACATGTATGAGGTGGATGAAGATGCAGGATACGATGAGTGGTATGACGACGAACCGTATTATGAGTTCGATCCTGTTAGCTACAATGGTGTAGATTACGAAAGCCTGCAGGATGACAACGAAGGAAACACACCTGGTACTTCACCTGAATTCTGGCAAATAGAGGAGTTAGAAGATTTAATTTACGAATATAGACAGATCTCATTAATTGATATCAAAGAAGATATCATTTTTGACAAGAGGAGATCGAGGTTGTATTATGATATACAGTCCATAAAATTAATTGTACCGGGTTCGGAAACCAATGATAAAATTGATGCAACACTGGGCGTGTTTTCATTCAAAGAACTTGAAGATTATTTCAGAAGACGGCCTGACATATGCATCTGGTATAACCAGTACAACAGCGCCGAAAATAAAAACCTGGCAGATGCTTTTATGATGCGCCTTTTCAGGGGAGTCCTGACCAAGGTTGAAAATCCGGATAACGAACTTATTCGGGAAACATATAATCAAAATCCAAGAGAATGGGTCTTTGCAGCAGAGTGGTTGGAAATGGAGTTGATGGAAAAAGAGCATAACCTCTGGTCGTATTAACTGAACGGATAATTTAAATAAATAAAAAAGGCTCCTGAACGGAGTCTTTTTTATTTCCACTCGTGATCCCTGATTGACTGGGCCAACCATGGACCGGCAACGGATTTAAGCTCATCAAACTGTGTCGCTTTTATTTTCCTTAATGATTTAAAATGCCTCAGAAGTTTGTTTGCCGTGGTTTTGCCCACTCCGGGTATGTCTTCCAATTTGGATTTAAAGGTATTTTTACTTCTCTTATTCCGGTGGAAGGTAATGGCGAACCGGTGTGCCTCATCACGAATACGTTGTATGAGTCGCAATGAAGCTGATTTTTTCTGGATATGCAGCGGATAAGAATCTTCTGGAAAATAAATTTCCTCCAGCCTTTTGGCAATGCCCACAATAGGGATTTTCCCGTAAATATCTAATTCACGCAATGCTGCAGTAGCAGAACTCAGCTGCCCTTTTCCTCCGTCAATGATAATCAGATCGGGTAATTTCTCAGATTCTTCAAGTATACGCTTATACCTGCGGTAAACAATCTCACGCATGGATGAATAATCATCCGGCCCTGCTACGGTCCGAATATTATAATGCCTGTAATTCTTTTTAGACGGAACACCGTTTTTAAAACATACCATCGATGCCACAGGATGCGTTCCCATCAGATTGGAGTTATCAAAACATTCGATATGAAACGGAATTTCTTTTAGGTTCAAATCCTGTTTAAGCATAATAAGCGTTTCTCTGGCTGCACCCTTTAGTTTAGTTTTTGAGGCCATGTATTCATGCTTCAATTGCAGTGCATTTTTAAGCGAAAGGTCCACCAGGCTTCGTTTGTCGCCCCGTGTCGGAACGGATGACACTATTTTTTCTTTCAACATATCAAATCTGATATTGCAGAGCAGTTTAATGGGCGGTTTGTAATCAGATATATTGACCGAGTACAACATGTATTTAATTAGCTCTCCCGAAGATTCATCCAGCTTTTTCTTTATGCGTGTGGTTTTTGTAAAATTGATGGCCCCATTCTGAATTCGTAAATAGTTAAGAAATGCTTCCTTTTCATCTAATACAATGGTGCACACATGAATATCTGAAAATTTCGGGTTTACAATGATCGATTTACTTTTAAATTTTTCAAGCATCGCAATTTTTTCCTTGAAAAGTTGTGCTTTCTCATACTCAAGCCTATCGGCGTGTTTTTGCATTGCCTGTTTGTAAAAATTTCTAACTACTCCAAGGTGGCCTTTGAGGATATATTCGGCTTGTTTTATATCTTTATTATAATCCTCCTCTTTCTGCAGATTTTCACAAGGGCCAAGGCAATTACCCAGGTGGTATTCGAGGCATAATTTGAATTTTCCTGCTTTTATATTCTTTTCGGAAAGATTGTATTTACAAGTCCGGATTTTATAAAGTTTTCTGATGAGATCCAGTACATTATTCATTGCAACTACGCTGGTGTAAGGGCCGAAATATTTTCCTTGTGAGGCAATCATCCTTCTTGTACTGAATATCCGTGGGAATCTTTCGTTGACGATACAGATAAACGGGAAGGATTTATCATCTTTCAATAAAATATTGTACCTGGGTTGATTTTCCTTTATGAGGTTATTTTCAAGAAGAAATGCATCATATTCAGATTCAGCTATTGTAAATTCTACTTTTACCGTTTCCTGAACCAATATGGTAGTTTTTAAATTGTAATGCCCCTTTTTTGTAAAGTACGAAAAAACACGTTTTTTTATATTTTTTGCTTTACCAACATAAATGAGGTTATTCACGGAATTAAAAAATTTATAAATCCCGGGCTTTTCAGGAAGAAGTTCGCAGCCTTGAATGCGGGCATCACGTTCTTTCATGACATGTTGAATTTAAAAAATATCAGACTCATCAATTTGCTGAAGAGAGTCCAATTTTTTTAGCGTAAGTGAATCAATTTCATCCACAAGTCCGTATTGAGAGCAGTCCAATTGTATAGATAAGCGTCGGCGTGGGGCTGGAAACGGACCTCGTGTATAGTTTAACGTAGTATCCGTATATACTTTGGTCATAAAGTCGGCCCATATTGGCATTGCCATTCTGGCGCCCTGTCCCCAGCGAATCGAAGGAAAGTGTATGGCGCGGTCGTCACCTCCCACCCAGACGCCAGCTACCAGGTCTTTTGTAACACCTATAAACCACCCATCAGAATAGTTTTGGGTTGTCCCTGTTTTTGCACCAATTTCATTATTATCACCCAGTAGATCCCACCTCGCAAGGCCCCGGGCGGTTCCGCCCTCCTCTTCTACCGTGCCACGCAGCATATACAACATGATATACGCATCTTCTTCACTCAATGCTTCTTTTCTTTCAGGCACAAAATTTTTAATTACATTACCATATTTATCTTCAATCCGAGTGATGTAATATGGCTTAGTCCAAGTGCCCTGGTTTACAAAAGCTGAGTACGCACCAACCATTTCATAAACCGAAACATCGCTTACACCCAACGCTAGTGAAAGCACCGGTGAAAGCGGGCTCTCGATGCCAAGCATTCTGGCTTTGGCAATCACATTGCGGGGGCCGACCTCATAAATAATTTGAGCGGTGATCGAATTTTTGGATTGCGCCATTGCCTTTCGGATCGTCATTTTTTCTCCGGAATACTTTCCCTCGGCATTTCGGGGTGTCCAGGTAGGTGGATCGCTGAAAGTCTGGTATGTTTTCCGGACATCTTCCAAAACGAAACAAGGGTGGTATCCATTTTCGATGGCAGTGGCATAAACAATTGGCTTAAAAGTTGATCCGGGTTGATTCCTGCCTTGTTTTACATGATCAAATTCAAAGTAATTGTGGTTGATACCTCCTACCCATGCCAGAATGTGTCCACTATGAGGATCCATTGCCATAAAACCTGCTTGCAAAAACTTTTTATAATAACGGATTGAATCCATCGGACTCATTACCGTATCTATATCACCAACCCACGAAAATACCTTCATCGGCCTGGGAATATTCATGACAATATCGACCGAATCATGATCTTCCCCGTACTTGGCTACCAGCTCCTTGTAATGTTTTGTTCTTTTTCTTACCTGTTGTATAAATCCTCGAATTTCCCTGTTGTTCTTATCTACCCATGGATTTTTCCCTTTCCACTCATTTAAGAAAATGGTTTGCAACGAATCCATCCACCACAATACCGACTCTTCAGCATATTCCTGCAATGTTTTATCAAGGGTAGTGTATATGCGAAGTCCACCCTCATACAAATCAAGATCATTTTCTTTGCAGAACGCAAGCAAATCCCAAAGGATGGTAAACCTGAAATAGGAAGCAAGTCGTGTATGCAGATTATCCACTTTATATTTGCTGAGATCGATCGGTAGAAGAACTAACGAATCATATTCGTCTTTGGAAAAGTAATCTCGTTTGTATAATTTATATAACACTTCATTTCTTTTTCGGAATGAATTATCATAGTTCAATTTAGGGTTGAATGTGGTAGGTGCCTGCAACAATCCTACCAGCACAGCTGCCTCCTGCACGTTCAAACTGTCAGGCTCCTTGCCAAAATACGTTTCGCATGCGGACCGTATGCCATACGAATTACTGCTAAACTCCACTGTGTTCAGATAAAGCGCAATAATTTCTTCTTTTGTAAAGGTTTGTTCAAGTTTAACTGAAATGATCCATTCTTTGGTTTTGGCAATCAACCTCCGACTATAAAACCCAGGTTTTCCCATATTGCGACTCCACTTTGAGATACGGCCTTCAAGTTCTCCACCCATTGTATTATACAGGTTTTTGGCAAGTTGCTGGGTAAGGGTGCTGCCACCGCCGGCATAGCTAAAGGTAATAAGGCCCTTAAATACCCGCAAATAGGCAATAAAATCAAGTCCTGAATGTTTATAAAACCGGTGGTCTTCCGAAATGAGCAAGGTATTTACCAGATGAGGTGAGAGTTTATCAAAAGATACCGGACTTCTGTTATACCTGTAATATCGACTCATTAATGACCCGTCAGCAAAATATAGCTCTGAGGAGAGGTCATTTTCAGGGTTTTCAAGCTGTTTTGTTCCCGGCATTCCGCCAAACATTCCCCACAAATCAATACTTACGGTATATATATACAATGGGCCTGACAAAAATAACATAAAAAGTATTAGCCATATGCCAACGATGGTTTTGCTGGATATACGATTATTATTGTTATTAATACCGTTAAATCCCATGTTGTTCAGTAATGGAGTGCATGAAAATTTCTATACGTATCAAGCTCTTTTGTTTTGTATAGTACTTCAAAATTCTCTTTTGAAATTACAAATTTATCAAATTTTAAGCTAGGTGACTCAGATTGAATATTTTCTTCAGCTTTAAATAAATCATAGTAATACAATGCTTTTTCTAGATTAACGAAATGGTCAACCAGAATAATAGTATTGGATCCATCAAGTTTAAGTGTACCCGTTTTTAAATTTTGCCCGGGGAAATATTCGTTATTGAATGATTCAATTTCTGTGAGTATTATCTCAGAACCCTCCAATCCTGTTTTGTAAATGGTTATAAAATAATGCTCATCGTCTTTTGAAATCGTATATTCAGCTACTTTGAGCTTAATCAGGCTTTCCTTGTAGTTTTCAGAAGCTGTCAGTAACGTTTTGGCATAGGGCGTGATGTCACTTTCGGGATGCATTTTAATGAACTCACCAAGCTGAAACTGATATTTAAATAACCCTTCGATTTTGCCAACAATGAGAATCCCAAGCAATTTAAGGTTCGGAATGAAATTTCCCTCCGGGTATTCCGATATGGCTTTGCTGATTACATTATCAGCCGAAACATAATCGCCCGATTCAAATAACTTGTAAGCACGTTCATATTCCTTTTTGAGAATTTCGTTAACTGCCTGGCTTTCCTTTTGATAATTGGGATTTATCAAAAGCTTGGCAAAAGTTGTTTCCGGAAATAAAGCAATTAATATAGCTTTGTATTCCATTGCCCGCGAAGTATCTTGATCTCCATACAGCAGGTATAGCTGGTACAAAGCATCGGGCTTATGTATCGTTTCAGGAAAGCGTGTAATTAATGTTTCGAAGGCATCAATAGCGTTTGGTTCTTCCTTAAGGTCAAAATAGTAAATATTGCCAAGTTGAAAGTATGCATCTTCTATTTTTTGTAATGCAGCATTTTTATCTTCAGTGGTTTTTGGCACAGCAGCGTATAATGAATTTCGTTTATTTTCACTTCCATTGTCGGTTTCTACCAGGTCTGTATCCTCACCTGAGGCTTCATCGGTCACATTTGAAACATCGCTGATCGTTATTTCTTGCGTAAACGTTCCTGAATCCTTAATCGAACGCCGCCAGTTGTCTTCAAGTTTACGATTGCCCCATATCCGCACAAATTCACTGCGACCCAAAGCCAGTGCAGACGGATTATTGAAATACCAGTTTGATGTGCCTGAAGTAATTCCGGAAGATTCAAAAGGCGATATATTGGTAAGTTGTTTGCTTCGTTCTTCTGATTTTTTCTTTAGCTCTCTTTGTTTATTAAGTTCGATTTCTTTTTGCTGTACAATTACCGAATCAATCAGCGCCATTAAAGCAACAGAATCCATTTTTGAAAGCGCCAACAAGCTATCCTGAATTTCAATGGTGTTTAACTGGACCACAAAATCATCAAGCACCATTTGCCGTGATTTGATATCATCGTAACCTCCATAGTCTCTTGGAAGTACCTGAATCGCGCTGTCATAATACGCCTTTGCCGTTTGATAATTTTTCAGTGTATCATAATAAAGCTCCCCTAGTTTTAAATATGCCCGACCTTTTTGCCTGGGGTTGTTCAGGCTTGCTTTGATGGAAAGATTGAATTTTTCGATTCCTTCCTGCAAGTTATTTTGCCGTAGTTCAAATTCTCCCCATTCATAATAAATTTTGTCAATAAACTCCTTGTTCTTAGCATCACGAACCAATTTTTTAAAATCTTTACGAATGTGCCTGATATCTTTTAGCTTGTCGAGTTGCGTAACCCGTGCCATATATAGCCTTGCATAAAATGATAGCTCATATTCCGGATTGCTGGCAATGCATTTTTTAAAGTTGTTGAAGGCTTCCGACTCGAATCCCATCTTCTGATACACCTGACCAATGATAAAATATATCCTTGCTATATTATCTTTTCTCTTAAATAAAGGAGTCGCTTCTACCAGATTGATTACCATGTTATTATAATCCTCTCTTTTTTGATAATACCAGGCATTTGTAAGATAGAGCTTCTTAAGATTCTTTTTGTTCAGCTTTTCTTTTTTAAGGTAATCAGCTGTCGCGAGCGCGTTGTTCATTTCATTGTAGGAAATGTAGGTACGCATCAGGTTTATCAGCGCAAGGTGCCTGGCAGCATCGTTTTCACCTTTGGTAAATACATACTTAAAGGTCTCAATGGCATGTGTATAATTATTTCCGTAGAGCCTGGCCAGGCCGACAAGATTATAACTGTCATCCACCCACTTGGAGTTGGGATGATTTTGAATTACCAAAGAGGCTTTTTTCAGACAGTCTTCGATCTGTGCTTCATAGATGTTCGCAATGGATGAATCGAGTGGTGGCAATACATTCAGGATATCGTCATAATTGTTGTCCTGACTCTCGATTATCGAACGCTCAATTTCACGGATTCTTTCCCTTGCAATATAATATGCGTTGTATCTGGCCGTTGTATTGTGGTATGATATACTGATCGTATTCGTTTTTTCTGATGAGCAGGCATTCAGAAGAGCGAAAGGTGCAAGAATTGCAGTTAGTTGTATGGTCCGCCAGATAGATTTCAAGATGCTTCCTGATTTATGATATAAACGCAAAAATTATTATAATTAATACAATAAACGGTATTGTTATCTATTTTTGTGGCGTATTATAATACAATTTTAACGTTGAAAATACGAAAAACACTTTCCAACTGGCTTTCAGAAAGGTATTTGCTGATAATCAGAAATGAAGAAAATTTTGCGGAAAAGTCTTCTATTAGCTTTACTTATGCAAAACTCGTTCTCCTTTCTGTTTTTCTGTTTATCGTTGTTATGACCATTGCATTATTCCTTACTAGGTCAGTACTGGCACAATGGTTTGACCCGAGACATGCACAGATTGAGAACAGGAAAAAACTCTTTGAGCTTACCATGAAACTGGATTCTCTGGAAGAAGATATTGGACAAAAAGATTTGTTTATTGCCACGTTTAAAAATATACTGGCAGGAAATGCTGACAGTGCCGCCTTATTGTGGGAACAACCCGAAGCGAGATTAATTAAAACAAATTTTGACGCTACAGAAATCGCCCCTATAGATTCACAATTCAGAACTGAATTTGAAAGCGAAGAGTTTAATTTAATCTCCTACAATACAGCCGGGACATCAGTACTGACCGAGCTGTTTTTCTTTACCCCCATTTCCGGATATGTATCAAAAAAATACAATATGCAGGAGGAACATTACGGGGTTGACATTGTGGCAAAAAACAATGAACCGATCATGTGTGTAGCAAATGGAACGGTGGTTTTATCAAGTTGGACACAAGACTCCGGATATGTACTTGCCGTTCAGCATTCGGAAAATCTTATTTCAGTTTATAAGCATAATTCAGAATTAATGAAAAAAGTTGGTAATTTTGTACTTGGTGGCGAAGTGATTGCAATTATCGGTAATACCGGTGATCTTACGGACGGGCCTCACCTGCATTTTGAATTTTGGTATAATGGTAACCCTGTAAACCCGGAAGATTTTATTTCATTTTAACCGTAAAGAAAATGTTTAATAAAGAAGAGAAAAAAGTGGCTGAAGAAATTAGTAATTCTAGCAACATCATAGGAAAAGGAACTTTGGTGGAAGGCAACTTGGAAACATATGGAAACATTCGGGTTGAAGGACAAGTAATCGGGAACATTAAAACTAAATCCAAAGTAGCTCTGGGACAGTCTTCAAGAGTAGAAGGTAATATACTTGCGCAAAATGCGGAAGTAGCAGGTGAAGTCAGTGGGACCGTTGAAGTGACGGAATTGCTGTTGCTGAAATCCTCAGCAGTTATCAGCGGCGATATTATAACAAACAAGCTGATTGTGGAATCAGGAGCTACATTTAACGGAGGTTGTAAAATGGGTGTTACCATAAAGGAAATTAAAATAGGCGTAAATGGCCAGCCAGAACAAACCCTTAAACCACAACCGGAAATCAAAAACGTCTGATTCGTATCTGAAATATTCTGGCCTCGCACTTCAAATGGTTGTCACAATAGGGTTGATGGCCTTTTTAGGTTACAAAATTGACATATGGTTTAACCTGAAATTTCCAGTATTCCTAATGATTTTTATCTTTGCAGGACTTGCCGGTTCGATTTATAGATTGATCAGATTATTGCAAGACAATTAGATGCATAGAAATACGGGCAATCGATTCTTTTCTTATTTGAAAAGACTAACCGTATTTACATTTTTCCTCGGGCTAATTGTGATCTCTGTTTTCAATTTGTTTCCCGGGATCGCAATGCCATCAAAGGCAATTGCTGTTTTCATTATTCTAT
>JACZXH010000036.1 GCA_022571715.1 Bacteroidota bacterium
ACCTTTCGGCATAAGACATTTGGTGATGTTACTATTGAATTAGTTAATGATGAATTGATTTTAAAAAGAGGAGACTATATTTCAGATTTGAGTCATTGGCATTATGATACTTTTAAATCCATAATCCGTAATAATAAAATTGGTTTTGACACGGTCACTTTTTATATAGGATCTGATGGAACTGTTGATGAACTGATGATATGGGATAGAAAGGAGTTCTACAAGGTAACGAAAACAAGTTCGAATTCAGGTCATCATTAAACCAAACAGTATACAACAAAAAATAAACGCCATTAAAACAGGTGTTTATTAAGGTCGTTACATGGCATAGGCCAATCGCCAGCAATTGCCGCGAACAGGAATGAAAATATCAGGAGAATGACTAAAGGGAAGTATAAAGAAGAAGTTTAATTCACAGTAGTAACAGTTAACTATGACAAAGCTGCTTTTGATAATATTGAGAAACATCTTCAGAGAGCGTTTGAAGTTTTTGATCTTGGTGGTCTCTTTGGCTGTTGGGTTATGTGGCTTTACTTTAGTTTTGCTGGTTGTTAGTAAAGAGCTTAGTTATGATAAGTTTCATAATAATTATGAAAATATTTATCGGGTTGTTACCGTAACTGAAAATGAAAGTGAGAATGTTCAAATTCCAAAGGCTTATGGGGCACTGAAGGAATATCTTGAAGGAAGTGTTCCGTCGCTCCAAAGCGTAACTCATTTTATCCCTGTTTATTATGGAATGAAGGTTAAATCCAATAACGAGTATTTCGTCGAAAACAGCGGAGTTTATGTTGATGATAGTTTTAATGATGTTTTTGATTTTAGAATAATAGCCGGTGACCGCAATACAATGTTTTCCCAGGTCAATTCAATTGCGTTAACAAGAGATTTATCACTAAAATATTTTGGCAGCATCGATGTGATTGGCCGGGAACTGGCAATTGACGACGGATGGGGTTTGAGAACTGTACTGATTACAGGCATTTATGAACAAGTGCCGGACAATTCAAGCTTAAAATTTGATTTCTTGCTAACTGGCAGATCGTATGGAAACTGGACCAGATTATTAGAAAGAAAAGCCTTGTTATTTTTTACTTACATGAAATTTAAAGACCAATTAGATGAAATTAGCAAGGACTTTATAGAATCGAATCTCCATAACAGGTTGACTGACCTAAATAATCTAAATAAAAATGTTAAGAGTCAATATTTACAGCCTATTCAAAAAATTCATTTAAGCACCGATATCCGGAACGATTTATCAGGCAAAATTGAGCCAAATCAAATCTACATTTTATGGTTTACTGCCGTGTCAATCCTCATACTGACGTCAATAAATTTTATCAACATTAATACGATTCATGTCTCATCAAAAATAAAATTTTTGGGAATGCTAAAAATCTTAGGACACAAAAATCCGATTTCGAGAATCTTGATCATTGACTCGATTATAAAATGCCTTACAGCACTTTCCATTGCATTCATTCTTGTAACCTTCATTGGCAAATCAATTTTCGGTGAAATATTTGGGAATAGATTGCATTTGACTTCTCATGTGGTTTTCATTCTCGTAATGATTTGCATGGCTATTGGACTCGTGGCTGGTTTAATACCAGCAATGTTGTTGAGTGGAAGGAGACCGTTAGACTTAGTAAAAGGTAAGAGCCTAATGGCACTTGGGAAATACCCGATGTTGAAATTGACCTCCATGACGATTCAATTTTTTATTGTGATTGTATTGATGATTGTCACGACCGTGGTAATTAAGCAGATCGATTATATTGATTCTTTGGATATGGGTTATGATAAATCGGAAAGGATGCTTATTCCGGCTCCTCAAGGGATTGGCGGGAATTATTTGGGATTTGTTAACGCGGCAAGAGATCTATCATATATAAGGTGGATTGGTACGTCTATGTTCTCATTTTATTCGGACTACAGGGAAGGAAGTATGAAAATTAATCGGGTAGATTATAATCTAATGTATAATTTGGTTGATAAAGATTACCTATCCTCAATGGGTATAGAGATCAAAGAAGGGAAAAATTTTAGTGGGATTTACACGGCGGACACCGTTAGCGCAATTTTAAATGAAACAGCGGCACGTTCATTAAGCGGTGGTAACAGTCGGTCAATACTTAACTCAATTATTACGGTTAACTTACCGTGGTATAGCAATAAAGAGTTCAGGATCATTGGAATAATGAAAGATTTTCACTTCAAATCATTGAAAAGCAGAATTGAGCCACTAGTCTTCTTTTATCTTCCACGGGATGCTACTGGAGCCACTACTTTAGTGTTTGAAACGAACCAATCAGAGAATTTAAGAGAGCATCTGTCTGTTTTGTGGAAAGAAAATGGTATTGAAACACCCTTCGAGTTTGAATTATTGGAAGATGCCTTTGCTAAGACGCATAAGGATCAGAATCTCATAGGAAGTATATCAAAAAGCTTCACTATGTTGGCTTTTTTCCTAGCATTATTCGGATTATTCGCCTATTTAAAACACAACCTTGAGTTTAAGAAAAGAGAATTTGCCATCAGAAGAGTCCTTGGTGCAACACCCCTTAATATCTATTATAATCTAAACCGAGAAATGCTGACCTTCTTCACGGTAAGTACAATTATTGCCCTACCCGTTGCATATTATGCGGGTCTGCGATGGCTATCGCAATTTGCTTATCATACGAATCTTGATTTGAATACCTTTCTAATTCCCATAAGTTTAACTCTTGCAGTGGTCATACTCATCGGTGTGTACCTCCTGCAAGACATGTTTTCTGAGAAAACAACAGAAATCTTAAAGGTTGAATAACTATCTGATAAAAGTTAATGAAAACTATACGTTGGTTATTGCTTCTTTTGTAGCCATGTTGACGATGGTCGTTCAACTTTCTCCTGATAGTTCTGCAACCACAGTTTCAATTCAATTTGCTCTTTCATATACAATTTCACCATTAAAAATCGTCATCGCTACTTTTGTATCCAGAATCTGATCATCAGGCACGGTCATCAGGTTTTTAGTAAATACAGTGAAATCAGCCAGTTTTCCTGGTTCAATCGAGCCCTTTACGTGTTCAGCAAATTCGCCAAATGCGGCATCCAGGGTATACGACCGCAGCGCTTCTGCACGCGACATCTTCTGATCCGGTTCATACCCGCCTTCGGGTGTTCGTTTCAATGTTTTGCGTGTCACGGATGCATAAAAGGAAGCAATCGGATCAATTGGTTCTACCGGTACATCGGTTCCGTTAATAATTACAGCCCCGGATTTCAATAACTTCTGCCACACGTATGCACTCTCTTTGATTCGTTGCTCTCCCAACCGGTCTATAGCCCATGGCCGGTCGGACGACATGTGTATAGCTTGCATCGCAGCAATTACGTTCATTTGTCCAAACCGGGGTATGTCGTCGGGATGAATATGCTGGGCATGCTCAATTCTGAACCGGTGATCTGTAACCGAAGGATGCTCCTCAAAAGCCAGCTTATACCTGTCCAGTACCTCCCGGTTGGCACGGTCACCAATTGCATGTGAGCAAACCTGAAATCCATGTTCCAGCGCTTTTTCAGAAGTTTCAAGAACATAATCCATCGGCAATGTTGACATTCCGAATTCGCCGGGCATATCCGAATATTCTTCAAGCAACCAGGCGCCGCGATTGCCCAGCGCACCATCGCAGTTCAGCTTTATGGAACGAACCGTAAATAGATGATCTACCGTGTCAATCATGGGACCTTTGGCATACCATTCCTTCACCAGTTCCCTGTCGGGACCGGATATCATTACATACATCCGCACACCAAGTTTACCCTGGTCCTTGAAAGAAGCATACAAGGTCATTGTTTTTGTTCCTACCCCGGCATCGTGAAAACTAGTGATACCATTACGTTGGCAAGCTTTTATAGACAGTTCAAGTGCTTGTATATCTTTTTCAGCATCTGACTCTGGTATATGTCTGGCAATAATACCCTGTGCCCGTTCGCTGAAAATACCCGTAGGATTTCCCTTTTCATCCCGTATAATTTCACCTCCTTCCATATCTTCAGTAAATCCTTCAATGGAAAGCTGGTTCACTCCGGCAATCTCCATTGCTTTGGCATTTGCAAAACCTGCATGCCCGCTGGCATGTCTCAGATACACCGGGTTGTCAGGAGATACTGCACTTAACTTTTCATGTGTCTGAAAACCTTTTACAATTGGTACCGGCACTGAATCCCATTTGCTTTGGTGCCAGCCACGACCAAGTATCCATTGCCCCGGTTCGGCTTCTTCGACTGCTTCAGCTACCAGTTGCACCATATCATCGTAATTTCTGATTTTGGTAAGATCAAGATTCAGTTCGCTGTAACCAAGTCCCATCATGTGCCCGTGCGATTCGATAAATCCCGGGGTCATGGTTTTTCCCTGCAAGTCGACCACCGTTGTTTCCTGAGAGATATACGCACGTGCTTCTTCTTCAGAGCCCACAAAGAGGATCCTGCCATCCTTTACGGCCACAGCTTCTACCTGTGGATTTTTCTCGTCCATCGTGTAAATCGAACCACCTCTGATCACCATATCGGCAAATTCCTTTTTTTCGCCCTGCTTACAGGACAATAAAGCCAGAAATGCGAGAAATAAACATGCGGTTAATGCGGTTTTATAAGATATCATTTCAATTCATCCATTTAATAAAGTACCAAGAATAGATAAATATTTTATTATTGTAAAGTTGAATGGGTTCAATGGAAACAGATTCGAAAAACCCTTCATTTTCTTTACAGTTTTATCTGACTAAAGTTACATTCTATGTCTAAGAAAATTAAAATTATCATTTGTTCCTTGTTTTTCACGATCCTTTTATTACTTGCCGGCAACCATCAGGGGCATACACAAAGCATGGGAGTTTCATTTTCATTTTTCTTCCCCAGAAACGGATCATTTTCAGTTCCAATCAGCCCTTTTTCGATACGGGGTGTGGGGATAGATCTAAACAGGTATGTGGCTATCGAAACCGGCTTTTCACTTTACCGGTTTTCGGGATTGAGCGTTACAAATGTTCCTTTTGAAACCCGTGATCCGATTATGGGCCCTACCATTACTTTCCTGGTTCCGCTTGAACTGGTTCTACAGGTTGGAAATGCTTCACAGCAATTCAGGATCAAAGGCGGACTGTTTTTCTTTTATAACTTCTCAAACCAGTTTCTCTATGGCAACCTTGACAGGGCATTACGGGATATTGAAGACTGGGAAGTACTGAACTCAGACTTTGATTATGATAACAACATAGGTTGGGGGTATCAGCTTGGAGCTGAATACATCGTGTATGTCAGCAAACAGTTCGGAATAACCATGGGAGCAACTTATTTTATTGGTGGAACTAACCTCAACATGCGTGGCGTCTACCAGGGAGGGGTGAATGGCTCGGCATTCGAAACCGTACAAGCGGCCTATCCTGATTCGAAAATTGATTTAACCGGATGGGAAATTTCATTCGGTGCGCTGTTCGGAAACTAATGGCCTAATCCCAGAATTGTCATTAGAAATCTACTTCAAGCTCAAAGTTACTGCACCACAACCTCATATTTTGGATCTCAAAAATATTCTACATTGTTTGCGAGTCAAATATCTGCAGGAGCACCTGATGCGCCACACCTTCGAACTCGTTACGAAGTCAAAGGACAATTCTGGGTTAAACTATTCGCCGGATTTATCGTTATAGAAACAAGCGATTAGTTTCTGATTCGTATCATTTTTTAACGTACTGATACTCAGAAGATTCCATACTCGGAGGGTTTTTCATCAAAAAATGACGATTTATTTTAATATACATTTATGTAAAATTGTACTTCTCCTATTACGCTATTGACTTGTATTATTGAAAAATGAATAACTAATCATGCGAATATATTTTTTACTGCTTTTTATTTCCAACTTGATTTTTAACTCCGGATGTAAAAAACATATGAATGAAGATATAATAACACTTGATATTATAGCCGAAAAATATGTAAAACTGGCATTGAATACCGGTCAGTATGATCCCGATTTTATTGATGCCTATTATGGCCCCGAAGAATGGAATAAAACGAAACATACAGCTGCTGAAACAGACAGTATCCCATTTGAAGAGCTGAAATGGCAGGCCACGTATCTTCTGATGGATCTTGAAGAATTGAATGTAGATACATATGACAGCATAAAGGTTTTGCGTTACCGTTATCTTCATAACCAGATTATAGCAATAAACACTAAGCTTGACATGATGGCAGGTGATTTTCTTCCTTTCGATGTTGAGTCGAGAGCATTATATGATGCGGTTACACCACATTTTGATGAAGCATACTACGAGGGTTTGCTATTGGACCTGGAAAAACTGCTGCCAGGAACAGGTTCAATAAATAAACGCTATGAAGAGTATAGTAACTCATTCATCATTCCCCCTCAACTTTTGGACACAGTTTTTAATACAGCTATTACCGAAGCAAAAAGACGCACTTCTCTATTCATAGAACTTCCAGAAAATGAACGTTTTAAAATTGAGTACGTCACAGACAAACCATGGTCTGCTTATAACTGGTATAAAGGAAACAGTTTCAGTATCATCCAGATCAACACAGATCTGCCGATTTATATCGAAAGGGCTATTGACCTTGCATGCCATGAAGGATATCCCGGCCATCATGTATATAATATGTTGCTAGAAAAACACCTTGTTGATGAGCGAAACTGGACTGAGTTCTCAGTATATCTATTATTCAGTCCGCAATCGCTGATTGCAGAGGGAAGCGCAAATTATGGAATCGAAATGGTATTTCCGAATGAAGAAAGACGTGAATATGAACGTAACATAATATTTCCTTTAGCAGGTATTGATCCTACAAAGGCAGATCAGTATTATGATATTCTACAGGTGAGAAATGAGCTGAGTTATGCAGGAAATGAAGCAGCAATGAAATATCTGAACGGACAAATATCCAGAGAAGATGCGGTAGATTGGCTCATGAAATATAACCTGTACAACTATGAGCGTGCACTACAACGCACCTTTTATTTCGATAGATACCGGAGCTATGTAATCAATTACAACTACGGTAGAGACCTGATCAAGAATTATATTGAACGTAATGCGGGAAACAATATAAATAAGCGGTGGGCTCTTTTCAAATCCATACTTTCCACTCCGCTTACCGCTTCAATGCTTGAATAACAAATGTATTTCTCTATGTTCCTTTTTCAGGAGATTCTATTCTGTATACGTAAACCTAGTTCCTTTGAACAGGTTAGAGTTTAGAGAAATATAAAACACATTGCTATCAAACCGTTTGTACAGCGAATCGTAAATATCGGTCCGGTCAGGGTTGAAGAAAGATTTCGGATAGTACTTAAACTTTACATTTGTACCGCTCCAGAATTGTATTCCCATATGAAACGATGGTTGAAATTTCCGGATTCTATCACTGAACCAATAAGAAAATTTCTCAACTTTGTGACCGTCGACAAATTTTTTCTCTTTAAAATGAAAAGCATACTCTAAATCGGCTCCTAAATACAAGAATTTGCCATTCATGTTACCTATCTTAATTCCCAAAGGCAGGGCTACGTTGTATGTTCTGAATTTCCTTCTTGTATCTGTTGTATCTGTATTGGCAGGATCATCAGCAATAAACCCAACGTTTCGGAGTGCAATACCCGAATAAATGCCAAATGATTTATTCATATCTTTATTAACCATACTCTGTATGTTAAACACCGGTGCAAACCGGATCACTGCTCCGTCGTCGGGGCTGTTATCAAAATTATTCCATGAGAATATGGTTTCGCCGCCAGAAGTTACATACCAGTCGGACTGTGCACTCGAAGTAATTGTAATAATTGCGGAAAATAAAATAATGATAATTAACCTGATCATAACTATCTGAAAATTATATGTGATTTAATTAGAAATGGGGGCAAATATAAGCAACTAAGCTAATACAAAAATTATCTCATTACAAGGATTACATTTCACAGAAACATGTTGCATAAAAAACAGCCTGTTCATTAAATATTTTTCAAAAGCAGTTATTTTATTTGCAGAAACTTAAATAGATATATCCTTTTTATAATTTTGAATAAAAAATTAACAACTGACATGAAATCAAAATTCCTGATAACATTTGGCCTCGTAATATTTCTTTATGCGTGTGACGACAAACCAAATAATGCGATTATTGCAGATAGAAGTGAATATCCTCCACTATCAGACAACTCGGTGCAAACCCCGTACACGGATAACTCGGGTCTGATAAAAGTTACTGCAAAGAATTCAGAAGGACTGACCGAGGAAGGTGATTATCTGAACGGCCTTCGTAACGGAAATTGGACAGTTTATTTTGCAAACAACTATCCAAAATCGATTACTGGTTATGTGGAAGGCAAAAAGCAGGGATTATGGATTTCATTGGATAACCGAGGTCAGCTTCAGGAAAGGGCCTATTATCATAACGATAAGCTTCACGGAGAATACGTAAAATATAACCGGTCACGAATCAAGGAAGAATATTTATACGAAAACGGTTTTCTTGAAGGACCATTAAAAAAATATTATCCCAATGGTAATATTATGGAGGAGAGTAATTATAAAAATGGTAAACTAGACGGAATTGCCAAATGGTATGACCAGGAGGGAAACGTAACAATTGAATACGAATACAAAGACGGGGAATGGCTAAACAAAGAAGAAGAAGAAGAAGAAGAAGAATAAACAATATGTGAGGAGTACAGGTAATTGATATACTGATTCCAACGAATAATTTGTAATAAAAATGCATGATTTATATCAGCTATCTTCAAGAAAAATCAGAGTACCTCCAGTTTCCTTTATTGATAGAATCAGACATCTTGGACCTGGATTTATTCTTTCTGCAGGCATTGTAGGGTCGGGGGAACTGATAGCTACTACTACCCTGGGCGCCCGGGCTGGATTCATTACTTTCTGGGTGATTCTTGTGAGTTGTGTTGTAAAGGTGGCCGTGCAGATAGAGTTTGCCAAACATACTATACTTACCGGAAAGACCTCCATGCAGATTCTGAATTCATTGCCAGGCCCTTTATGGGGAAAAGCACGATGGTCGGTATGGCTCATGCTATTTTTCATGGTAATTAAATTTGTGCAGGTTGGCGGCATTATCGGTGGAGTTGCCATTATTTTGAATATAGCTGTACCGGAAATGAGTATTGCATTCTGGTGTTTTTTAACGGCTGTTTTTGTTGCCCTCTTAATTTTTAAAGGGTATTACAAAATGATTGAAGGTTTCTCACTGATAATGATAGCCTTATTTACGATTTTTACGGCCTTGTCATTATATTTTGTCCAGTTCACCTCATTTGCCTTCTCCATCGAAGATGTTTTATCAGGGTTAACGTTTCACTTACCAAAAGAAGCTGTGGCAGTGGCAATCGGCGCTTTTGGAATCACAGGTGTCTCCGGCGAAGAAATTATATATTATAATTACTGGTGTCTTGAAAAAGGATATGCCCGATATACCGGTCCGGAAGAAGATTCGGTCGCATGGCGACAAAGAGCCAAAGGTTGGATAAAAACCATGTATCTGGATGCTTTCGCTGCACTAGTGACTTATACCGTTGTAACAGCACTTTTTTATCTGCTGGGTGCCAGTGTACTTTACTCACAAGGGAAAATACCTGAAGGTTATGAAATGATTGAAATCATTTCAGCCATATATACCGAATCACTTGGCCCTGGAGCAAAGACCGTATTCTTAATCGGTGCTTTTTTAGTGCTATTTTCTACCCTGTTTGCCTCACTTGCCGCTTGGACCCGATTGTTTCCGGATATTTTTGGCCAAACCGGCTGGATAGATTTTCATGATATGAAACAACGAAAACGGTACATAGCTATATGCGCCTGGACTTTTCCAATCATATGGGCTATACTTTTTGTTTTTATCCAGCTTCCTGTGGTTATGATATTGTCAGGAGGTATTGTCGGTTCATTCATACTATTCTTAATTGTATTTGCTGTGATTCATATACGGTACAAACAAAAGCACGTTCATTTTATACCAGATTTGAAATATGACACCTTTCTATGGCTAAGCATCTTGTCAATTTTTTTGGTTGGTATTTATGGGTTAGTCAAGCTCATGTAAATTAAATCTGATGCGAAATAGACGAATAATTCATGTCTGAATAGTCAAAACGGGTGCTTTTCAACACATTTGACGAGAATTAAGTTGATTTATCGGATAAAAACGCAATTCACTTCTATTTATTTGGTAAATTCAATGTTCATTTACAACTTACCCGGCTCTGCATTTGACTCTTAGCACCATACGGATAATGAAATCGTTTAATGTTAAAAGAGATTTTAAGATCATTCTTCTCACTTTGATCTATTGCCTGGCAGCCTACTTTGCCTTCCAATTAGCATTCGATACACCACTCAATATTCCGGTGTGGCCTGCTGCCGGTATCGGACTTGCTTTTGTGATACTGATGGGCAGAGATACCTGGCCAGCTGTCGCATTAGGCACGCTACTCACCCAGGTATTTGCCTACTGGCACTTTGCCGCGATAACTCCGGAATTTATGATCCTCATTGCGGTATTGACAGCTACCGGCACCACCATTCAGGTACTGACCGGTAATTATCTTTACAAAAAATTTATAAGTTCAAAGGAAAAAACACCGTTTTCACGGTCAGCCGATTCTTTTACTTTTTTATTTATTGCGCTTTTCGCTGGCCTTATTGCCCCTACCATGAGCACGGTATCCCTTTATTTAACCGGCGTATTAAGACCGGAGGCTATTCTAAACACCTGGTTTTCGTGGTGGGTTGGCAATGTAGTTGGAATACTGCTTTTTACACCATTTATTCTTTCATGGACCAGGGCTTTGAAATTCCGTGTCACCATAGAAAAATTGCTTGAAGGTCTTTTGTTCTTAATCTGTATTGCCGGTTTGCTTGCCCTGTTCCGCGTGGATTCTCTTGCTGGAACTGTTGAAAAAGCTTTTCCTTTTCTGGTAATCCCTTTTTTGATGTGGCTTGCCTTCAGATTCAGACTAAATGTAGCTCTATCGGTAATGGTCATTGTATCTATTTCTGCAGTTTACCGTACCACGCACGGACTTGGCCCTTTTGCAGTTGAAGATGTCTATAATTCAACGCTACTTCTTCAGGCATTTGTCGGAGTGATTAGTATTTCAACGTTGATAATATCTTCGACCGTTACCGAAAGGAACCAGATACAAAAGCAACTCGAACGTTTCAATGAAAATCTTGAAAGCAAGGTTAACGAACGCACGAAAGCCTTGAATGAAGAAATTACCATACGTGCCAAAGCGGAAGAGAAACTTAAAATATCTAACCGCAAACTCCGCAAGACAAATGCAGAACTGGATAATTTCGTATACAGCGTATCTCATGACCTGCGGGCTCCTATTGCTTCAGTTCTTGGCCTAATTAATCTTGCTAAAAAAGACAGGTCAGAGGAGATGGCAATGAAATACCTGGAAATGATAGAAGAAAGTGCCATTCAGCAGGATAAATTCATCAAGAAAATTCTTGATCAATCCAGAAACGCCCGCCTGGATATACGCAAGGAGGAAATCATGTTTGACAGGCTTATCTCCGAAACATTCAACCAACTCAAATATGTTGACCTTACCGGGAACGTATCAAAAAACATAAATATTAATCAGGATAAACCCTTTTTCTCTGATACGTGGAGATTAAAAGTAATATTCAACAACCTTCTTTCGAACTCCATACGTTATAAAAATGGCAATCCACCTAAAATTGATATCGATATCAATGTAGAAAACAATGATGCACATATTGTCATCAGGGATAACGGAAAGGGTATAGCAAAAAAACATTTACGACACGTATTCAAGATGTTTTACAGGGCTACAGACGAAAATGCGGGTTCAGGTCTTGGATTGTATATAGTTAAAGAAACCGTAGATAAACTGCACGGAGCTATCAAGCTTTCCTCAAATGAAGGAAAAGGCACTGAAGTAGATTTACATATTCCCTCATTGAGCTGAATCCAGCTGGTTTAAAATCAATCCTGCCGGTTCCAGTTGCTTCTTATTTCGAATGACCATACTTTTTCGAATACCTTTCAAACAGTGCTTGTTGCTTATTTTCCAGCACAATGGCTTTTCCACTGATGTAGGCATTAGTGAGATTATTTGTCCTAATATCGAAAGCATCCCCTTCTGATACAAACAACGTGGCATCTTTACCCGCCTCCAGGGTTCCTGTTCTATTATCGATCCCAAGGATTTTTGCCGTATTTGAAGTAATCATTTTCAATGCTTCCTCTTTGTCAACTCCATAAGCGACGGCTGTGCCTGCATAAAAAGGCAGGTTTCTGGAATTGGCAAGCATACCCGTATGGCTCAGTGCAACCACTACACCTGCATTACTCAACAAAAAGGGAAGTTTAAAAGGAAAATCATAGTCGGCGTCTGCCCGTGATGGCAGGCGGTGAGTGGCTGGAAGAATTACTGCAATCTTATTTTTCCTGAGAAATTCCCTGGCTTGCCATGCTGCGTCTCCAGTAACCACTGTAATACGCTTTACACCATTCTTTTGCGCAAACTTTACACTTTCAACAATTCCCTTCGGATTATTTGTATGCAGGATCAATGCCTTGCTACCATCAAATAGTCCGGCCATTGCTGACATTTTAATATTAACAGGCTTGGCAGCCAGTTTACTATAAGAGACTGCATCATTAAAATGCTTTTCCAACTCATGTATATTTTTATCATAGTCCTCATTAGGTTCATTTTTAACAGTAAAAGTTGAAAAATCGAATTTCCGGCTCATGCGTGAAGGCCAGTTTAAGTGTATAGCCACGTCCACCGTATGGGCTGCATCCTCCCAGTTCCATCCGTCAAGTTCTACGACAGATGATGTTCCGGAAATGATTCCTCCTGTAGGTGTAGGTTCGGCCAGCAAAATTCCGTTGAATCGTAATGTTGGCGGAATTTCCGAATCTGTATTATAGGCGATAATTGAACGGACATTTGGGTTAATCGACCCCCGTTCACTGTTATCACGCATCGCCCGAATCGAACTTACTTCCTGAAGTCCGAGTTGCGTATTTGGCAGGATAAATCCAGGATAAATATGCTTTCCCGATACATCGATCACTTCATATCTGCTACGGTCAGTTTGATCAGTTGTCGCGTCAGCCACAATAGTCAATTTTCCGTTTTCAAATGCAATTATAGCGCTCTGAATCACATTACCGTTTCCCAGATGGGCTATTCCCCCAACCAGCATTATCGGATTCTCCTGGTTATTTGCTGGTACCGGAACCTGTGCAATCAAAAACACTGGCTGTACCAGGATTACAATTACTGAAATTATATATTTTATTTTTATCATCGTATTTATTAGTTAATAGGTCAGTGAAAATCTACAAAACGTGCCACGCCGAGTATATCATCACAATGGAATTCAATCTGCTCTGGGGAATCTCCCTTTTTTGTTTTTGCTCCGTCCTTTTTAGCATCTTTCATCTTTTGAATCAACCTGGCCCTCTCCTTTCTGATTTCTTCATTTAATCTGTCGTCTTTTTCAAGATCGAAGTACACAATTCCATCAATAATGGTTTTTTCTGCTTTGGCATAAACAGATAGTGGGTTATGTGACCAAAGCACAACATCGGCAGATTTCCCTACCTTTATGCTGCCCATCTGATTATCAAGATGTAAAAGTTTTGCAGGATTCAAAGTAACCATTTTCAATGCATCTTCTTCAGTCATTCCTCCATACTTGATTGATTTTGCCGCCTCCTGGTTCAGCCTCCTGCCGGTTTCACCGCTGTCGGAATTAATCACTGTGATAACACCTTCATTATGCATAATAGCTGCATTGTACGGAATGGCATATCGTACTTCCCACTTATAATTCCACCAGTCCGAAAATGTGGAACCTCCGGCGCCATGTGCCTTCATTTTATCAGCAACCTTATAGCCTTCAAGTATATGTGTAAATGTATTGATATGGAAATTGAACCTTTCAGCAACTTGCATGAGCATGTTTATTTCAGACTGTACATAAGAATGACATGTAACGAAACGTTTTCCTTCAACAATTTCAAGCATTGTCTCATGGACGAGATCTCTGCGTGGTTTTATTGCACTGGGTTTTGTTCTTGAAGAAAGCCTGTTGTAGGCATCCCATTCCTTTTTATATTCAAGTGCATTCGTAAATGCATCCACATACACCTGCTCTACCCCCATTCTGGTCTGAGGATACCTGATGGAATTGTTGTTTCTGGAACGTTTCACATTTTCACCCATTGCAAATTTTATAAATTCATCTGCTCCTTTAATTTTCAACTCTTCTGGTGCAGCCCCCCACCGAAGTTTAATGATGGCCGACTGGCCCCCAATCGGATTGGCAGACCCGTGCAGAATCTGAACAGCTACAACACCTCCGGCAAGCGCCCGGTATATATTGATATGTTCTGAATTAATTACATCTTTGATTCTGACCATACCCGAATTCGTGGCAACATCATTGATTGAGCTTGCTCCAATATGCGAATGTTCGTCGATTATCCCGGGTGTCAGATGCTTTTCCGTTCCGTCAATAACACGTGCATTGGCTGACGAAATGTTTTTGCCGATTTGAGTAATCCTTCCGTTTTGAAGCAGTACATCTGTATTTTCCAGTACTCCTTCGCTCTCATTAGTCCAAACGGTAGCATTTTTTATCAGGATTGTCTCTTGTTTTGGCAACACAGATGTACCGTGAGCTACAAAAGGATAAATAACCTCACCTAATTCAATTTCTTTATCTTCTTTATCCTTTTCTTCCTTTTCTTCCTTTTCTTCCTTTTCTTCCTTTTTCTCAACCTCCGAGATATAGGTCGCTGTCCAGCTCACCCAGTTACCGTCAGCAAGCTGCCCTTCACCGGTAAAACCTTTCGTTTTCCCATCGGGCGTATCGGTATCCCATCCGGATAACCGTATACGTCCTTTCTCCTTTTCAGGTTCAAAGCTCATAGTAATCAATTCATCGATGAGTTTCATATCAACTTTCACATCGGTTGAGTCATTGATTTTGATTTCAGCCTTATGACTTCCCGGCTTACCTGTAATTGACAAGTCATACTTCGTATCTCCTACGCCCAGCTCATAAGCGCCGCTCTGGTCCTTTGTATCCAGGTCTTTAAGCCTGAATCGCCTGCCCCGGATCCAATTCTCATGGATAATTGCCTTTTCGGCAAATATATTTTCTGATGTGATTATGAAATTAGCGAGCATCCCACTTCGCAGACTGCCTAGCTCGCTACTCATATTTACCATACCGGCCGGATTGGTTGTCAGTGCTGCCAGGGCTGCTTTTTCGCTGAGTCCGTATTTTATGGCTTTGCGAAGATTGGGAATAAAATCCTTCTTGTTTTTAAGTCCATGCGTAGTAACAGCAAACTGAATACCACTTGATTCAAGGGCTGCAAGGTTTGCTGGTGCCATTTCCCAATGTTTCATATCTTTCAGCGAAACGTTTTCGGCGTCGAACGGATCCTCCACATCGTACGCATCCGGATAGTTTACCGGGATGATCATTTTGGCATTGGTAGCTTTTATCTCTTTTATTCTTTGGTACTCATCACCACCGCCTTTTATAATGTATTGCTTCCCAAACTCATCCCCTACTTTGTCAGCACGCAGGGTATTTAGCCAGCTGTTTGCTTCAAATATCTGGGGAAGGGATTGTAGCTGTAACCAGCTTTCAAGTGATTGGTCTTTAAAGGGTCTGGGGTTCTGGCTTCCATACCATTCAGCATCCATGTACGTTTGACGTAAGAGGGCAATAAATCCCATAATGGAAACAGGATAATTCTGACGTGAAGTGCCGCGGTTAAATGAATATTGAGCCGCCGCCTTTTCTTTTAATAGTTCATTATTGTCGGTTTCCTCACCGAGCGTGACAAAGGCAGACGAACCCCTCGCAATACCGTCGGAACGGAATGTGAGCACAGCGCCAAAGCCTTGTTTTCTCCATGATTCTGCTGATTTTCCATCAATACTGAATTCTTCTGCCGCATTATATTCCGACTTAATAGCCTGGTTGGCATTGTAAGCCCCCTTGGTTTTTGACTGAATTTGCTCCGGATTTCTACCAAAAGGACTTCTTCCCTCGGACCGTTTCAATTTCGGCAGCCCGTAGCTTGTATAAATATCAATAAACCCGGGATAAATAAATTTACCGGAAAGGTCTAACTCAGTATATCCCACAGGAACAGATACATTCGTGCCTACTTTCTCAATTCTACCCGACCGTATAAGCAAAGTTGCATTTGTAAGTGTGGTTTCGGGATCAACTACAATGGTCGCATTGCGAAGTGCGTATGCATTTTCTCGTTTATCCAGCACATCATTTCTTGGAAATGTTTCCTGGGCATAAAGCCGGCTGGAAAAAATAATAAGCGTCAGGAAAAGAAATAAATTTCGTTTCATCAATTACGTTAAATTTTGATTTGGAATAGATTATAAAAAGGCAATTTAAGTCAAAATAGTATTGATCTTAACAACTGTTTTTGATAAGCGGAATAAATTGTACTTGGAAAAAAAACTTCATCAGTAAAGTCATATATGTAAATAAAATAATTATAAATTATGACAAATGTTATTTATTACTTATTACAGGCAATTTATTTTTGACCAGGTTAAATAAATAATTTATATTAAATGTATATGGATATTCCTGCTGATATGCACAGCACCGAATAAAATCACTAATATATCTGTCTTTAAAATATGTTGGACAAATCATGCAATACATCATTAAAAATATCCGGAAACAAAAAGCATTTGGAGTAAGTCGTGCTTGAAGGCGCCAGAATTATTGACACCATTTGGTACTTGTACTATATTTTGTCAACACCGAGCCCTGGTTTTCCATTGGGCATCATATAGCCGTCTTTGAGAATAAATCCACCTTTTACTGCATCTTTGGCCATATCAAGGCTGCCATCCAGATCAATGTATTTTGTGTTAGCAGAGCTAAATGCTACATGCAAACCAGCAGTAATGCTTACGATGCTTTCGTCGTTGCAACCCCACATCAAATCAATACCGGCATTTTCAGCAATTACAGCAATCTTTCTGGCCTGGTAAATTCCTCCGCATTTCATAAGTTTAATATTGAAAATGCCACTTGCACGGGGCGGTGAAGCCAGATGGAATGCATCTTCTGGTGTAACCAGGCATTCATCGGCAGCCACCGTGTCCTTGATTTCATCAGGTAACGCTTTCATTTCATCAATCTGATCTGCAGGTAAGGGTTGTTCGTTTAACTCAATATCCAGTTTGGCAGTCTGATGAAAAAATTGTTTCAGGTCTTCTACAGAATAGCCCTGGTTGCAATCAATCCTGATTTTGGGCTTATATCCGAATTTTTCCCGCAATTTCACAAGGCGTTCCACATCTTCATCCACACTTTTCCCCAACTTTACTTTCAGGATACTGAACCCATCGGCAAAATAATCCCGGGCTTCTTCAAGTGTTTCTTCCACATTTTTAATACCGATAGTAATCGATGTAGCCATTTTTTCGATTTTCTGGCCAAAATATGATACCAGAGGAATTCCCAGATGCCGGGTGAACGCATCATGGAGTGCAATGTCTGCTACAGTTCGGATTCCTGGGCTTTGGGGAAATTTGTCAACGAGTACCTGACAGAGGGCAGGTGTTTCATGGATATTACAGCCAATCAAATAGTCCAGCATACCTTCGCTGAGTTTTGTATGCACATCAGCAGTAGATTCACCCACCACATATGGACTTGGATTTGCTGATCCAATACCGGTAATTCCATTTTCAAGACTAATCTCAAAAAATACGACTTCTACCTCATCAACAGTTTTATACGAAATGGTATATGGTCGTGTGTTGCCCATGTCCTGCTTCCAGTAGTCAATTGCCTTTATTTTCATTTACACTATTTATAATGATATCATTTGTATTTGTCGATTTCTACTTTTAATACCCCGTACAATTTCTCCACTCCTTCTTCCAACGGCAAAACAACAGGTATCCCTAGCTCATCTTCATATTTCATTTGCCATTTTTTTGTCTGCTCTGGAGAGATTCCCGCCGTGTTCAAAGCTAGTCCGATTGTAGGTGCTCCAAGAATCCGAATCAATTCTATTTCCTCTTTTGCAGTAGGCAGGTTGTCAGGATAATCTTCCATGTCCTTGAACTTGGTTCGTTCCGGATTCAGGATCAGGATCACGGCATCGGCGTTAGCCGAAATAATGAACTCCGATCCGCACGGACCACTTGGATTACGCAATCCAGACTGCCCTTCAAGAAAAATAATATCCGGATTTTCATTTCGGTAACACTTTAGAATTGCATTTTCCAGTTCTCCGGATACAAAATCATTAGGTGTGGAATCAAAAATAAATCCATAATTATTACCCATCATCCATCCTGTCTGACCGGTATAAACCATATGTGCATTATGCCCATGATCCCGCATCATATTCCGTAGAAACATTGCTGCAGTTCGTTTTCCCAATGCACAATCAGTTCCTAAAACAGGTATTTTAGGTGTCAATATGTCTTTGATCTCTCCGGTCCAGAAAGCAAGTTCGGAAGCTGGTCTGGGTTTGCGAATATCGATAATTTCGACCCCATGTTTTTTTGCAAGCACAGCAAATTCCTCATCGTTTGCCACATAATGATGCAATCCGCTAATAATACCCATTCGGTTTTGCAGCGCTTCTTTAATAATCGGCCTGAATTCACCCGGTATCACACCCCCCTTCGTGGCTACACCTATAATGCAGAAATCCGCAGGCTGTTTTGCTTCTTGCATGTATGCTTTTATCGAGGCATATATCATGATACCCCGGTTACGACCATCTATTATTTCGCCCGCATCCTGCCCGACAAAATTTTGATCAATCACGCCAGTGATCTTAAATCTCTCAGACCCCCTGATCAACCCGTGAGCTGTTTTGGCATGAATATCATCTAATAATCCGGCAGTAAGGATGACTGCATTTTGTTGCATAAATATAAAACTGATTGAGGTTGCGAATTAACCAAATAATACTTTCAGGTAAAATACTTTTTGACGGTTTTAACCAAAGCAGCATTTTACTGAAATAACAATCTGTAACGAGTAATTACTATTTTATATTAAGACATCATTGGATTCATAAATTATTACTTAAAAACCTTGTTAAAGTTCATGAATTTACCCTAAATTGTACAGAAAAAATTTATGTTGAATGTTATAATTTAATTTCCTTGAAAAAAATAACCTTACTTCTTCTCCTGCCTGCATTTCTGTTAAACGCCTTATATGCTCAGGATAAAAACGCAGCTTTGTTTTTCTATACTACTGATTATACACTTAATCAGGACAAATCATTTCTGGATTTTCAGACTAACTCTATCAAGGACGATCTGATGTTTACCTATGGTTTCCGGGCATCTTCTTATAAAAATTATTCAAAAATTAATTTCATAAACAGCATTTCTAACGAATGCGCTGCTGATACCAGTAATGCAACCAAGCAACTATTTATTTACATTGCCGGTATAAGTGCCAGAGATGATGCAGGAAACGGGTACCTGATTCTGTCTGAATCCGATTCACTTGCATACGACCAGATGATCTCATTTAATGATATCGCTAATTTGTTAAGTAACTGCCAGGTTCAGCACCTGCTTTTATTTATGGATGTACCTTATTCGAGCAGCATAAAAAACGATATCAAAACTAATATTACCGAAAACCTGTTTCCAAATGATTCTATTCCAAGAGCCGAACTTATATCTTCTAAATTCAAATTAAAAGCCAGCTACTATATTGCCAGTAGTGATAATACTGTCTCAACCATTGGCCGTTCAAGATTTTCACCCCTGTCAAGTAAATTGTTGGAGGCCTTCCGGAATTATGGTGACGGAGATGATGTAATAACCATGTATGAACTGAATGGATATATGCAGATGCTTAAAGCCATTCCTGAAATGAGTGTATTTGCGGTTCACAAATCCGGCGGCGATTTCCTCTTTATTGTGAAGTAATTTTCTTCCGGTTTTTTGATAGGTGATAACTCGGAAACGGGAATATAGGCTTATTCAGGATAAATCAATATCTGTATGTCAATCCGTTTTTTACACCAAATCCTGCAGTGGAAGAATTAACCACAAACCCATTTACAATGATATGCTTGACTACAAGCTCATCCATTACAATAAAATCTGCAGGTCCTTCTGGTATTATTTTAAAATCCGCTGATTTCACTTTTCTTCGATGGACTAAATTAACCGGATAATCACAAAAGGGTCTGGTTAGTATTGCATCATCTACCACTACCGAAGTGTATCCGTTTTTCAAAATAATATCAAAATCTGCACGTTCCAATTCCTCTTGTGTTTCAAATCGGTATGGATAACTTTTACCCGCTTTTACTTTCATCCCGTTTACATCCAGCTCTTCGTATCCATAATAGAGCGCCATGTCTCCCATATCCTCAATGAAACTTCTGAAATAAAAGTCATTGGAATCATTGTAATTTTCTTCTTCCCTGTTAATCCCTATATCCACTTTAAATTCTTTTCCAGCAATTTCGATCACTGCATTTCTTATCAACAAATCAAAAAACCGGTCTTTAATATTGTAGGGAATGGAATCATACGGGTGATTTGTACTTATCCGGTAAGCGTCATGTGCAATTGCATCAAACGATGCCAACAGTAACGCAAAATTAAGTTTTCGTAAATATTCTTTCTCACCATCACCCGGATATCCCCCTGATTCAATCAGAATCGTGCTTGTACCCCACTTCTGAATGTTGTCGCCAAATGCACGAGGATTAAATGTATCATCATATCTGCCTACATGGCCAGGAATAATTTTTTGAAGCAGGTTGTTCATGTAACTAATTATAGCCATAGCGTTTTCACGCTGAGTATTGATCTCTTTAGCATAGTTATATGCAGGTGCAAGAAATGAAATGGAAGCGGGAAAAGGTGAATCCCCTGCAGAATAGTATAGACTCTGATCGTGCATATTAAATCCGAAATCAGGATGGAATCTATCTATTACTTTTTTCAAAATCCTTGCTTCCGGTGTCTGAAGTTTTATAGCATCTCTGTTTATATCGATGCCCTGTACGGTACGCCGTTGAAACAGGTTTGCTCCATCCGGATTAAGAACCGGTATAAAAATCAAAGTTACTTTTTTGAAAAGATCGTTACGGATTTCATTAAAATCATCATCGGAAATAAGAAAATTCCATACATCGAGCATGGCTCTTGTAGCTGTTGACTCATCGCCGTGCATCTGTGACCAAAGCAGGATTCTTACATCCCCCTGTCCCCATTGAATTAAAAAAATTTCTCTTTCTTCAAATGAATATCCAACTTTTTCGACGCAAAACCGTTGATTGTTCGTAATGTTATTTATTACAGAAATAATCTGTTCATATTTAATTCTTTTTGTAGTAATGGCAGAATGATGATATCTTTGATATGCATCAAGTAATTTAAAAAAAAATTCTTTTTTCATTAGGTGTATGGATAACCGGTTGCCAAAAATACTTTTTTCAGTATTAATTACATTAATTTCTTTACAGGCATTATCGCAGGAAAGCCTGAAAATTGCAAAACTTAAATATCATGGCGGTGGGGACTGGTATGCCAATAAAACCGCATTGCCTAATCTGATCAGGTTTTGCAATCAGGAACTGAACATGAACCTTGCACCTACTGAGGAAATTGTAGACGTTGGGAGCTCCGAACTTTTTCTTTACCCCTACATTTATATGACGGGGCATGGCAATGTAATATTTTCGGATCAGGAGGCAGAAAATCTAAGAGATTACCTTATTTCAGGGGGCTTTCTTCACATTGATGATAATTATGGTCTGGATCAGTTTGTCAGGCTGGAAATGAAAAAGGTATTTCCTGAACTTGAGTTTATTGAGCTGCCCTTCAATCATCCCATCTATCATCAGAAATTCCATTATTATAACGGATTGCCGAAAATTCATGAACATGATGGGAAGCCCCCACAGGGCTTTGGACTCATTTATGAAGGCCGGCTTGTATGTTTTTATACCTACGAGTGCGATCTTGGCAACGGTTGGGAAGATCAGGTGATATATAATGATCCTGATGAGAAAAGGCAACAAGCATTAAAAATGGGAGCCAATATCATTGCTTATAGCTTTACCATTTTTTAGAAATTATTAATACCGTATATTTGCATATTCATTAATTACATAACACTACAATTTTGATAATCTGGGCAATTTTTATTGGACATTGGTACATCTCACTTTTCAGTCAGACCTTTTTTCATCATCGGTATAGCGCACATCAGATGTTTACAATGACCAAATTCTGGGAAAAGTTTTTTCATCTTTTTGCTTTTATAGCGCAGGGGTCATCGTATCTGAACCCGAAAGCATACGCTGTTATGCACCGGATGCACCATGCATACAGCGATACCGAAAAAGACCCGCATTCACCGCACTACGCTAGTAATTTATTTTCGATGATGTGGAAAACGAGGTTGATGTACAATAACCTTGTAAGCGGGAAAATGGAGGTGGAAGAAAGATTTAAAAAAAATATCCCTGTTTGGCCTGCATTGGACAAATTCGCTGAGTCACATATTTCCAGGATAGGATGGGGCATTTTGTATTTTGTGGTTTATGTACTGATCATTTCGGTTTTTCAATTCCCCGGAACTCATCCATGGATGTATGCGCTTTTGCCCATACATTTCTTGATAGGTCCCACGCATGGTGCGATTGTAAACTACTTCGGTCATAAGCTTGGTTATGCAAACTATGATAATCATGATAAATCCAAAAATACATTCAATTGGGATTTTCTGATGCTTGGAGAGCTTTTTCAAAACAATCATCACAAGTTTGCAGCCCGTCCAAATTTTGCGACAAAATGGTTCGAAATTGATCCCACATATCCGGTCATGAAATTTCTTCAGTGGACCCGAATCATTCGTTTCAAAAAGAGAGAAAGTAGAATTCTTAGTTTCTGATTATTACGGTATATTTTAACGTCCGAATCATTTCATAGATTATATAAATAATAGTTTATTAGCAATACTCAAGTGGGTTATTAGTCAATATTAATAGATCTATTTCTTTAATATAAATGCTCTAACTTATTGATTGAAAGTATATTAAAATAATTATACTAAAAAATTTAGTGTTTCCTGCTTAATATATATGCGTTTACTGCACCTACCACAGCGCCAAGCAAATGAGCTTCCCATGACACCCATGGATTAGCAGGTATCATTTTTAGGAAAATTCCGCCGTAAATTATTAGTACAGCAACTGAGATAAATATTGATTTCAAATCTTTTATAAACCATCCGTACAGAATAAGAAAAGCCGCAAGTCCATACACTACTCCGCTTGCTCCAATGTGATTAGCAGGCTTGGCAAATATCCATACCAGGGCGCTAGTAAAGAAGTAACACTGAACGAAGACCTTATTTGCGATTTTCGGATAAAAATAATAAAGTGCAGAACCCAGAATAAGTATTGGAACCGTATTAGAAACAATATGGAATACACTTGCATGAACAAGAGGCATTCCACCAAGACCTGCAAGACCTTTAAGCGTACGAGGATATACACCTAAAAATCCTAAGTCAATTCTAAACTTCGTTTCTATAAAAAAAATCAGCCACATGAAAAAAACCATGCGGCTGGGTATAATTATACTTTCAAAAAAAGAGTCCAACGTGCGTTTCATTCCATCATAAAGAAGGATCTTTTATCATTTTAAGATCAATTAATTTTGATTCCTCATAGCCAATGGACATGTACCCCAGAATGCCCCCAGATGATTCTGCGATTCTTTTGGCAAAATCTTTCAGGCTGGCGTATAAGGTAATTGCAAATCTCCTATTCAGTTTAGGAAGTATAGTACTGATTCCTGACAATTGTTTGGAAATTAAATCCTGACGTTCCTTTATATCACTGGGATATTTTGCAATACCAACTTTCAGTTTATCTTCAAAATCCTTTCCAACTTCATTGTAATACTGTAGTAAGTGCTTTCGGGCTTTAATTTTTTTCATGCCAGAAATAGAAATTGCTTCACGCATTTCTGATTTATCAATTTCCCCGTCGGCACCCGCAACTAGCATTGCAACTAGAACTGGTGCATTGTATAACAGGTTTTGTTCTTCTTGTTCTAAGTTTTCAAATTCAGATATCATTTTTATAAATTAGTTTTGCACAAGACAAAAGTTGAATCAATTTACTAAAAGTAATATAAAAATGAATTTATAAAATAATTAATGAATATCAATTTTATCAAATATGCTGTTAATTATTTAACCTTTTAGTTATTTTGATGAGATATTCCATAACCTTCATAAATGTATCAAAAAGACACCATTAAGATATTCACTATCGAGGACGATCCACGGTATTTGAAATACCTGGATTATGTGCTTGGCCTGAATCCGGATTTTGAAGTATCCTTTTTCAAAACAGGGAAATCTGCGCTTGATCATTTACATGAAAATCCAGCAATAATTACGCTCGACTACACTTTACCAGATATAAGTGGTGAAGAGGTACTAAAACAGATCAAGGAATACAATCCTGATATTCCTGTAATAATCATTTCAGGGCAGGAAGAAATAGGTACTGCAGTTAATCTCCTAAAATTAGGAGCATATGATTACATTATCAAAGATGAAGAAACCAAAGACAGACTACTATATGCCATCACTAATGCGAGGACAAATGTAAGCCTGATCAAGGAGATAGATCACCTGAGAGAGGAGATTTCTACAAAATATAATTTCGAGAAAAGCATTATAGGTACCAGTCCGCCTATAAAAGCCATGTTCAGGCTTATGGAAAAAGCCACTCATACCAATATTACTGTATCCATATCAGGTGAGACCGGAACTGGTAAAGACCTGGTTGCGAAAGCAATTCACTACAATTCGAATAGAAAAAAACATTCATTTATAGCCGTGAATATTACGGCTATACCCAATAATTTGCTGGAAAGTGAACTTTTTGGACATGAAAAAGGCGCTTTTACAGGAGCTGTGACAAGAAGAACAGGAAAATTCGAAGAATCAAATAAAGGAACAATTTTCCTCGATGAGATCGGTGAAATGGACCTGCAGATGCAAACAAAACTACTGCGTGTGCTTCAGGAGAAAGAAGTGACCCGGATTGGCAGTAATGAGGTGATACCGCTTGATATGCGGGTAATTGTAGCAACCCACAAAAATCTTGCTGAAGAAGTGCGGAATGGAAATTTTAGAGAAGACCTGTACTACAGGCTACTTGGTTTACCAATACACCTGTCGTCATTGCGTGAAAGAGGAAAAGATATCCTTTTACTTGCGCGTCATTTTTTAAAACTTTTCGCAAAAGAAAATAAAATTTTAGCCAGAAGTTTTTCGAATGAAGCAAAAGATACACTGCTGAAATATGCGTACCCAGGCAATGTCAGGGAACTCAAGTCGGTAATTGAACTGGCGGCTGTGATGACGGATGGTGCTGAAATACAAGACTCAGAAATCTTGTTCGGAAGCTTACAAAAGGATATGAATCTGATGATGGAAGAGTTGACACTGAAGAATTATACATTTCAGATCATCCAATATTTTATGGAGAAATATCATGACAATGTACTGCTGGTTGCAAAAAAACTCGATATTGGTAAATCCACGATTTATCGTTATCTTAAAGAAATGGAAGAAATCTGATTGAACGAAACAGTCCCAATATTTTTTAATTATGACTACAGATCCCAATATCCAATCATATATTCGAAAAGAATCATTTTTTAAGGCGGTTGTTGAAGACGGAACTGACATTATTTTTATTGTCAATTATGATGGCACCATTTTGTATCATAATCCGGCTGTACAACATTTGTTGGGATACCCTTTCAAATCTCTGGTCAATGAAAGCTTTTTTAACTACCTCGATCCTGATATCGTGGAAAGTTTTAAAATAAAATTTAACGAATGTTTAAAATTCCCTTATTCAAAAAATATAGAATTTCGCTTCCGGAAGTCAGATCTAACCTATCAATATCTGGAATTTAATGCAATTAACCTGAAGCATAAAGAAGGTATTAAAGGCCTCATACTTGACTGCAGGGATATCTCCCAGTTAAAGGAAGATGCAGAAGAACTGTTAAGTGCAAAGTTAGCGAAGGAACAATTTCTTGCTAACATGAGTCATGAAATTCGTACTCCAATTAATGGCATTGCCGGGATGGTCAATTTATTGTCAGACACACATACAACGCAAGAACAACAAAAATATTTGACAGCCATAAAAAACTCAACAGATAACCTCAAAGTTATTATAAATGATATTCTTGATTTATCTGCCCTTGAAAGCGGGAAGCTGAAATTTGAAAAAATCGGGTTTAGAATAAGTGACATTGTACCTCAGGTTATTGAAATGTTTCTTCCACAGGCAAATGAAAAAGGCATTGATCTTAATTATGAATTTGCACCTGGGTCAGAAGTTGTTTTATTGGGAGACTCCGTAAGACTGAGCCAGATATTGATCAACCTGATCAACAATGCGATTAAGTTTACTTATAAAGGTAGGATTTCCGTTAATGCAAAAATCTCAAAAAAAATAAATAAAATCGCGTACATTCAGATTGATGTCAAAGACACCGGAATAGGTATTCCTGATGAAAAACTTGAGTTTATATTTGACACTTTCACGCAGGCAGACCCAAGTGTTACACGGAAATTTGGTGGCACCGGACTTGGGCTTTCTATTGTAAAACAACTAATTGATTTGCAAAATGGATCCATCTTTGTTAAAAGCGAAGAAAATATTGGTAGTACATTCAGTTTTACTATCCCATACGAAGTCGGCACCGAAACAGATTTGATTGTGGATGATCAATCAGAAAATAACCTAAAACGAGTGAATAAACTGCCTGGAATGAAAGTATTGCTTGTAGAGGATAATGATATAAACCGGATGTATGCCGCTAAGATCATTAAAAACTGGCAATGTGAGGTAAGTGAAGCAGAAAATGGTTTGATATGTCTTGAAAAACATAAAAAGCACGATTACGATATCATCCTGATGGATATCCAGATGCCGGTTATGGACGGCTTTGAAACCACCATTTCCATTCGTAAAAGCTTCGAATCACCCAAATCAGAGATTCCTATTATTGCACTCACAGCTAATGCCATAAAAGGCGACAACGAAAAATGCTTGAAAATCGGAATGAACGACTACATTTCCAAGCCATTTTTACCGGAAGAACTTTTTCGCATTTTAACTAAATATTTTCAACCCCGAGAAAAATCCGGTACGGATAAGGAAAAAGCAACTGGACAGAAAAAATCGCCAGTAAAAATGGCAAAGTCAGATAAGAACAGACACACAGACTTATCATACCTTGAGTCAATATCTGATAATGATACCAAATTCGTCAAAGACATGATTTCTACATTTATTGAATCTACCCCGGATATTATCGATCAGATGAAACTGGCTATCATAAATAATAATTTCGAATCTCTAGGGCTGTTGGCTCATAAAATCAAACCGTCATTAACATTTATGGGCATTCATTCTATGAAAGAAACCGCCCGTGAAATTGAATTATTGTCCAAAGAAAACAAGGAACCACTACGCGTGAAAAAACTCACAGAAATTTTCTTCACGGAGATAAAAGCTTCCATTACAGACCTTCGTAAGAAGCTCAAAGAATATTCGTAAAAAATTTATTTACAGCTGAGTTTTAATTACTTTTAACGGGTTACCTACCTGTGAATAACCGCAATCTTTCTATAAACAAGTGGTCTGCCTCGTACACCCATCACTAAATGATAAAGGCCATTTGGGATTCGTTCGGTAGAAATGGTTATTCTCTCATTTCTAAAGAAAAGCTCACCCTCCATCATGGTAAGCCCCCGCTGATCAATAATCTTCCAATAGTAATCATCCCTGGATAATCCAGAGTTGGCATCAATTATAAAATGGAGATCGTTTAGCACTGGATTCGGAAAAATTGTGATATTATTCAGTTCAGCGGTGAGCACATCTTCAATTGCCAACGGAGGCTGGCCTTCTTTGTTGTCATTGATTCTCACGTAGCCTGCATTATATATTTCATTGGTTTCCTGATCCTGAATAAATACAACGACGGCTAATTGCGTTGGATCATATATATCAATGAATTCTTCATTAATATCCCAGATAAGACTTGTTTCGCCATCCATTCCATTTGCCGACAGGAAGGATTCAATATCCACGGTAGTGCCGATTCCGGTTGCCGGATTAAATTGCCAGTCCTGGATCCAGGTAAGACCTGTTGCATCCGGCATCATGTGTTTTATAACATTGAAAGCTATATCTCCGTTTTGAAGAGCGACCCGTTCTTCAAATACCACGGTATAAACCCGAATTGGCCTGTCAATATCCTGAGTAGAACTAATTACCCACTTGACTTCTAAAATATTTTGGTTTGTATTTACGATTTCAATAGTTTCAATATTAAACGGAGCATCTACAAGTGACCGGCTATCAATAAGTTGTTTATTAAACGATGGTTCATTATATCGGCCATTGAACCCGAACAGAATATCATTAGAACCATCCAGCACGGAATGTATTGGTTCTGATATTCCATACTTACCGCTTCTTACACGTGGTACTCCATCATTATCCTGATTGAGGCTATCAGGAACATTTGTATTTATATGGTAATTCAGGTAAACAAAATCAGATGGCAATAGGATACTATCTATATCAAGCATTTTATTTCTGAATATAGAATAATCAGTATAATCTTGCAGTGAAGTAAAGTTCTCAATAAGAACGGTTCTGTTTTTTTCGCCCACAAATACATTATCAAATCCGAATCCGTTCAACGGGGAATCTTCATTATCAGCATTGGAAGAAAAGTAGAAACGAATACGAACTTTGTCCCGACTAAGCACTTCTTTGGGCAGTGTAAACCTTGCATTTCTCCATATAGAAGTAGTATCAGTCCAGCCATCCCCAAGGTTACTTTGTCCTGGATTCGATACAATATCGCTGCTATTATACCAGTTAATGCCATTATCAGGAATCCCTACTATTTTCCACACAACACCTCCATCCAGAGAATATTCCAGAACCACCCCGTCTTTATTTGCCTCGCTGGATAATTGATAATCGAACGTAAACATAGGTCTTTCTAGTCCTCTGAAATCGAAGCATGGGCCGTTTACCACACTTCTTTCACTGTCGAGATAGGTATATGGAGTACTTGGATCCAAATTCGCACCTGTCCACCACACTTTATTATTTGTGCCTTGTGTATTAATATTTACACCATTCGCCACACCCCAAATCCATGAAGTATCACTTTCAGAAACCCCCGGAACTCCCAGGTCGGCTTCTATAAACCATCCTCCCCTTCCTGATTCAAAATCTTCAAAATAACCTTGAGAAACTGAAAGTGATTTAGACGGTAGAATTTCCACTCTCTGTTGTAAAGAATCAATACAGTTTGCAGATGTTTCTACTGTCAATACGACATCAAACAAATCGCCTTTTACAGCATTTACATATTGGTGTCTTGGTTTCTCGTAAATATTAAAAGTTACTGAACCATTCGAATGGCTTCCATCCGTAATACTGCTTCCGGGAGCACCCTGAACAGCATTACCGTCTCCGAAAATCCACGTATAATTTGAAATTTTATCCTGAGATCCTGGCAACAGAATGGTTTTATCCGTAAATAGTGTAGTATCGTTAAAGCAAATATTGCTCCACTCAAAATCAATGATTGGTGGTTTACCAAAAATTGCTGTAATGGTCGTATCGGCTACACAACCGATACTATTTGCCAGCGTTTTAATCGAAAGAGTGATCTCCTTTGCACCTGGATCTTTAAAGAATGCAACAGGATTTTGGCGCGTATCTACCCGTTCATTATTAAAATTCCATTGCCATATTATAATTGTATCTTCATCAAATACTTTATTTACAACAGAAGTATCAAAAAACTGAATAGAATCCCGGGCACAAAGATTGCCGATATTAAATTTTACGACAGGCTTAGGATGAACACGTATGGTGACAGGCGCCACCGATGTTCCACCTGTTACAGGGTCCGTAACTGTATAAATAACCACATGAGTAGTTACTCCCGGAAGACTTGGATCAAATAATCCATTTTCCGAGTCAATTATTCCCGGACCACTCCACACGCCAGTAGTAATATTTGGATTCAGATCAACAAATAAATCAATTATACTTTGGTTTTCGCAGTAATCCTGTCCGGGTTTGGTGCCAAATTCAATATTAGGATTTTTATCTATACGAATTATCTTAGAATCACTATTAACGCATCCTTTAAAATCTGTATAGGTATAGGTAAGCGTGTCGAGCACAAAGCTCTCGCTTTGGCCAACAGGAACAGCTACTGGGACATAAAATCCGCTTAGTACACCTTTGCCGACCCAGATTCCCGGAGGTGTCTGAGGAGATGCTAATAATACAATTTCCGGATCACTTTGTGCATACTGGTTAAGAGCAGGTGTTAATATTTCAACAAAAGGTAACAAATTAATCACAACAGTAAGATCATCAATAACTACAGGACACGGCCCCGAGCCATCCGGATCATTAGATGCAATAGTCAAAACAAACGATCCTGCAGTTATATCCGACGTTGATGGGGTGTATGTGGCAAGTGGATCATTTACGTCACTAAATGTTCCGGTTCCGCCACTCCATGTAATGCTGGTAGCAGCCCTGGCAAAACTTCCATTCAACTGGGCCATACCATCTTCACAAATTTCAAAATCAAGACCTGCATCGACTACAGCAGGAGGATTTACCGTAACAACTACATCCGTTGTCGGGCCATCACATCCATTGGCTGTAGGCGTTATCTGGTAGGTTACCGTACCTGATATATTATCATTTGGATTGATCAGGTCATTGTCTATCAGGTTACCTGCCCCATCATTTGCACCAAGAATTCCATTAGTAGTACTTATTACCGTCCAGCTAAAGGTACTACCTGTTACGTTATTTGGGTTCGAAATTGAAATGCTTGTCTGACCTGGTGAGCATATGGTCTGGTCACCACTGGTCGATATGGATGGTGTCGGGTTCACGGTAATAATCACATCAATGGGTGATCCGTTACATCCGTTTGCACTTGGAGTAACCGTATAGGTAGCTGTTGCTGGTACGTTTGTAGGATTAAATAGTTGCTGTGCTATGGTATTTCCAGAACTATTCGATGCTCCCGTAACACCACCCGTCTGTACAACAGACCAGCTAAATGTGGTACCACTTACGCCGTTGGGATTGGTTAGTAAAATGTTATTGAATGTGCCGTCACAAATGGTTTGGATGTTCTGTGAAGCAGAAATATTAGGTATTGGATTAACCGTCACAGTTCTGATCAGTGTTCCCCCTAAGCCAGGGCATCCATTCGCATTTACGGCAAACTCATAGTCAACAGACTGAATCAGGTTCGTGGTATTCACCAGCAAATCCGTAATAGTTGCACCATTCAGGAAAGTGGTACCAGCCGAAGAAAAACCTACCAACCCCGGATCAGTCGGGGTTACACTGACCAATGTTATTTGTGCGTTGGCTGTTGGGCTCGTAATATCAATATTCGTTAATTCCTGAGAACAAATTGTCGTTGTGTTATTTGTTACTGTGAATGCCGGATCAGGATTAACACTTACCATAACCACTTTAGATACAGGATCCATACAACTATTGGCTGCAATCGTGAATTCATAAGAAACTGTCTGAATGGTGTTTGTGCCATTAGTTAACGCATCGGAAATAGTGGTTGGAAAAGCATTGTAGGTAGTCCCTGCAGGTGCATATCCCATTACGGAGGCATCGCTTGGTGTTACAGCAATAAGTGTGATGATTGCATCCTGAGTAGGGCTGAATAAATCAAAATTTGTAGATTCCGATACGCAAATATCCACATCGTTTTCGGTAATTGTCCATACCGGATTGGGAAATACCGTTACTCTCTCAATAATTGTTGACAGTTCTGTGCATCCATTAGCTGAAACCTGGAATTCATAATCAACTGTTTGTGGATTATCGGTCGGATTTGTTATTTTGTCAGTAATACTCCCACCATCCAGGAAAGTACTTCCGGCAGGTGAAAATCCAGTCAGTGCAACATTACTCGGCATAACATTGATAAGGGAAATCACTCCATTTTGAGTTAATGTGCCTAATTGAATTAACGCAGTCTCATCTGAACAAATATTTACATTGATGTTAATTACTGTGAAAGTTGGCACCGGGTTGACCGTCACAACCACTTGTTGACTTATTGGATTAGAGCATCCAATTGCATCAACATTAAATGAATAGATTAGTGTTTGTGGAGTCTGAGTACTATTGCTTAATATGTCCCCGATGTTAGCAGGGAAAGTGTTGTAAGTTGTTCCAGCTACCGTAAAGCCAGTTAATCCCGGATCACTTGTTGTCACTGAAGTTAGGGTTATTACTCCGTTTTCGGTTGGACTTGTCAAATCTATATCCGTTGGTATTCCTTCACACAGCGCACTGAGATTATTCGTAACGGTCATTGAAGGATCCGGATTAACCGTCACGATAGTCATTTGTGGAGCACTCGAAGGGCACCCAGGAGCAATAGCAATAAATGTATATTCAACAGTTTCTATATTATTAGTCGGATTAATTAATAAATCAGCAATTACTCCCCCATCAGGGAAGGTTGCCCCAACTAATGAGGTCCCGGTGACAGATCCGGCATTGATACCTGTTATTTCTACTAAGCCGCCGGCAATTGGTGTATTAAGGACAATATTGGTAAGATTACCGGAACATATTTCATCTGTTGGAGAAGGATTCGTAATTGTAAATGTTGGTTCCGGGTTGATCGTTACGGTTGCAAATTTTGATATGGGATCTGTACATCCGGCGGCTTCAATAGTAAATTCATAAGTAATGGTTTCCGGAAATGTGCTGGTGTGTGTTAGCGGATCAGCAAGTGTAAACGGAAATGGCCCGCTTATTACTGATAAAACAGCCGTATTACCGGTAATGGAAGGATCACTTTTTGTAATGCTGGCAATGGTGATCTGCGCACCTGCTGTCGGGCTATCCAGAATGATATCAGTTACCTGGCCTTCACAAATTGTTGGTGCCGACGTATTATCCAGTGTCCATACCGGACTCGGTTTCACTGTGACTACCGCTGATTGTGTAGTTAAGTTAGTACATCCGCTGGCAACAACCTGGAATTCATATGTGACAGTTTGTACAACATTGGTCGGATTGATAAGAACATCAGAAATATTTGCCCCATCCAGATATGGAGTTCCAGCTCCCGAGAATCCCGTTACTCCGCCTGTCGGTGTAACGGCTATTAGTGTCATCACTGCACCGAAAACAGGCGAATTCAAGGTTATGTCTGTCGGATCAGCAGGTGTATTGGAACAGATGGAAATAGCCGCATTTGTTATTGAAAATGTTGGGCTTGGATTAATTGTAACTGTTACGGATTTTACTACCGGATCATTACAACCAACTGCAACTGCATTGAATATGTATTGAACGGTTTGAGGAAAATTTGTACTATTTGTTAAAGCATCCGTAATTTTCTGGGTACCTATTGGTGGATTAAAGTTGAAAGTAGTTCCAATGGGAGAAAATCCACTAACGCCCGGATCACTTATAATTATATTTGAAATGAAGACTGTTACATTATCCGTGGTCGCATCCAGAACAATGTCAGTACTTAATCCTTCACAAATAGTAGGTGCATTGTCCGTAACTGTCCATACCGGAATAGGTAACACATTTACAAAAGCAGATTGTGTTGTCGTATTGGTACAGCCGGCAGCGGAGACTTCAAATACATATTCAATGGTTTGGATAGATGTTGTTGTATTAAACAGTTGATCTGAAAGTATTGAACCAGTTGCAAAAGGAGGTACCGGAGGCATTGTATAACCAGTAATTAGCCCGGGTATCACGGTTATGAGGTCTATGTCCGCTCCCACTGTGGGGGATGTCAGTTGTATTGATGTGAAATCCCCGGAGCATATAATTGGTAAAGTATTGGTAATACTGAATATGGGACCTGGGTTGACTATTATAACAACCGTTTTGCTAATAGGATCCACGCATCCATTTGCAGCAATATCAAAGGTATAGGTAACTGTTTCCGCTGTTGTATTACTGTTTGTAAGCGCATCCGCAATATTAATCGGTCCTGCTGGCGGATTAAAATTAAATGTTGTTCCTATGGTTGTCCAACCGCCCAATCCTCCAGTACTTGGAGTAACTGATGTTAGTGTAATGACTGCATTTTGGGTGGGACTGTCAAGGTCGATGTCCGTTGTTTGGCCTTCACAGATTTCAGTTACACCATTATTAACAACCGTCCAGCTTGGTGTAGGATTAACCGTTACGGTACGTATGGTTACTGTTCCTGGACACCCATTGGCATCTACGGTGAACTCGTAGTCTATTGTATGAATGTTGTCGGTAGGATTAACTAAAAGATCTGTTATTTTACTTCCATTCAGCCATGTAGAGCCTATCAACGAGTTTCCGGATAATGAAGGATCGGATTTTGTAATGTTGGTAATGGTCACAATCCCATTTTGTGTAAGTGTCACAATATCGATATCGGTAATGTCACCTGAACATATGGAAGTATTGTTGTTAGTAATAGTCAATTTTGGCTGTGGAAGAATCTTAATTACCACGAATTCGCTCACAGGAGCCAGGGGACAAGTCAGAGTCGTTACTTGGAACTCATAAGTAATGTCCAGGGGATTATCAGTTGTGTTTGCCAATGTTGCAAGTTCAGTGATCGTTAGACTGTTTGGTGCACTTACCGGGAATGGGCCAGTATACGATCCCCCAATCACACCATTATAATTTACACTCAATAGATCTATTGTATTCGCTGCCGTCGTACTTGTTACATCAAAACTCAACCCGAGATCACTACACACCGAACCAGGTGGCGAAACCACTATCAGGCTCGGGTTCGGGTTTACCGTCACATCCGTGGTGAAGGCCCCAACTAGATCATCACAACTGCCATAGGTAACACTGAATTCATAGGTGATCGTCACAGAGTTGTCAGTGCTGTTGACCAATACATCACCTATTACAAAACCCGGATCAAAATTAATCCCCGCTGCTGTAAAACCGGTTACACCTGTCGTGTTGATCACCGCATCAAGGCGGATCTTAACCGGATTCGACGGATCGGTATTGTTTGTTGTGCTGTTTAACGTTAGCGAGGTGGTCTCCCCGCTGCATATTGATGACGTCCCGTTAGTTATACTCATTGTGGGTTTTGGATAAACGGTCACCACTGTAAACTCACTTGTCGGAATTAAGGGACAGCCGTCTGCAGTGGTCACTTGAAACTCATAGGTTACATCCAAGGGATCATCTGTGGCATTCACCAGTGTAGCTATTTCCGTAATCGTCAAACTGTTTGATGCACTTACCGGAAACGGTCCAGTATAAGAACCACCAGAGACTCCGTTGTAATTGACACTTAATAAATCAATCGTGTTCAAAGCAGTACTACTTGTGACATCAAAAGTCAATCCGTCCTGGCTGCATACCTCCGTGGGCGCACTCACCACCGTCAGGCTCGGGTTCGGGTTCACCGTAACGTCCGCAGTGAACGTGCCCGCTCCTACCTTGTCATCACACGCCTTGTAGAATACACTCCAGTCATAGGTGATCGTTACCGGGTTGTCCGTGCTGTTGACCAGCACATCGGCGATGTTGTCACCCGGGTTTGATACCAGCCCCGGACTGCTGAATCCACTTACCCCCGCCGTGTTGTTTACCGCATCCAATACAAAGGTCACATTCCCCACATCGGTCAGCGTCGTGGTCAAATCGATGTCCGTGGCACTGCCGCTGCACAGTGAGGCCACATTGTTGGTCACTACCATCGTCGGCAGTGGCGCCACATTAACCGTCACCGTGGTGGTCGGTACCGCCAGCGGACAACCGTCACTGGTGGTCACCTGGAAGTCATACTCTACACCGATCGTCGTGTTGGTCGTGTTGCTCAACGTAGCTACCTCGGTGATCAATAAACTGTTAGGAGCTGTCACAGGAAAGGCTGCATATGAACCCCCCACTACCCCATTATACCGTACATCCACCAGCGCTAAGGTATTGTTGGCCGTGCTGCTGGTAACACTGAATGTGAATCCATCCTCGCTGCATACCTCCGTGGGCGCACTCACTACCGTCAGGCTCGGGTTCGGGTTAACCGTGACAACTATATCAAAATCAGCTCCTATACAGAATGTTGAACCCGGTCCAGCAGGTGTAACGGTATATGTTACATTGATCGGGTTGTCAGTGGTGTTAACGGGTGCATCGGTTAAATTTCCTGTACCTCCACTACCATTATCCCCTACCCAGATAAACGTGGAAGACGGGACATTTGTTATTGGAGCAATTGACAATGTTTCCCCTGAACAAGCAAAATATGTTCCTGCTGGAACCGCAGTACCTATGGGTATCGGATCAACAGTAACAATAACGGGTAAAATTGTTCCGTCACAGCCATTTGCACTTGGTACAATTAAATATTCCACTGTTCCACCTGCTGCGCTTGCTAGAGTTTGAGTAATTACATTTCCGTTGCCGGAGTTTTGTCCAGAAACTGTACCCGTTACTGTACCTATTGTCCAGCTGAAAGTTGTTCCTGTAACCGTATTAGGATTGGTTATTATTACGTTAGTTATATCTCCATCACAGATACTTTGAGGACTCGCAAGAGCATCCGGCTGCTCGAAAAAGTTTACTACTATCTGGGCGCTGGCCACACAGGTGCCAGTACCATTGTCTTCTGTCCAGGTAAAGGTATAGGTCCCAAAGACACTTACAATTAAT
>JACZXH010000132.1 GCA_022571715.1 Bacteroidota bacterium
ACGGTACGTTTATAATAGATGAACAGGTACAGCCTGCGTCCTTGTTTGATTTGATACGAAAAACATCCACTGAAAATCCAAACCGAATTATATCTGCGTATAAAGATAATGTAGCTTTTATCAAAGGACCTGTGGCAGAACAATTTGCGCCTGCCAATCAGGATCATGCCGATTATTTTGAAACCCGTAATATCGATACGGTGCTTTCACTTAAAGCGGAAACGCATAATTTTCCCACAACCGTAGAACCGTTTAACGGCGCCGCAACAGGTAGCGGAGGTGAGATCAGAGACAGGATGGCCGGCGGAACAGCGAGCATCCCATTAGCGGGAACAGCGGTATATATGACTTCGTACCCAAGGCATAATCCGGTTAGAAAATGGGAATCTGCCACAAATTCCAGAACATGGCTTTACCAAACTCCATTTGATATCCTGATCAAAGCTTCAAATGGAGCAAGTGACTTCGGAAACAAATTTGGACAACCCTTGATTGCGGGCAGTCTTCTGACATTTGAACATAAAGGGAATAATAAAATCTATGGTTATGATAAAGTGATCATGCTCGCAGGTGGTATTGGATTTGGCAAAAGCAAAGACAGCAAAAAAAAACGACCTGAACCCGGAGATAAGATTGTTGTACTTGGCGGAGATAATTACCGGATTGGTATGGGAGGTGGTGCAGTATCATCCGTTGATACAGGTGAGTTTGGAAATGCCATTGAACTAAATGCCATACAGCGATCCAATCCTGAAATGCAGAAAAGGGTATATAATGCAATCCGCGCGATGAGCGAGGCTGCTGAAAATCCGATCGTTTCGGTGCATGACCATGGAGCCGGCGGGCATTTAAACTGCCTTTCAGAACTGGTGGAAGAAACCGGCGGATCCATTGAAATTAATAAACTGCCGGTAGGCGATCCAACTTTATCAGCAAAAGAAATTATAGGTAATGAAAGCCAGGAAAGGATGGGGCTTGTCATCAAAGAAAAAGATATTTCTTTGTTGAAACGGGTAGCCGAACGCGAAAGAGCCCCGATATATGTTGTTGGTGAAGTGACGGACGATATGATGTTCAGGTTCGAAGCAAATGGTAAGAATCCGATTGACCTTAGTCTTGCATATTTGTTCGGATCCTCTCCAAAAACATTATTAAAAGATAGCACACAGCCAGTAGCTTTTGAGGAAATCGTTTACACAGAAGATCAGCTGACAAAATATATTAAAGATGTGCTTCGTATCGAAGCCGTAGCCTGCAAAGACTGGCTGACCAATAAAGTGGACCGGTCTGTAACCGGAAAAGTAGCCATGCAGCAATGCACAGGTCCGCTGCAACTCCCGCTGAATAATACCGGGGTAATGACGCTGGATTATTCAGGGAAGAAAGGGGTTGCTACGGCCATTGGCCATGCGCCGGTATCTGCTTTGATTGATCCGGAAGCGGGATCCAGATTATCTGTTGCAGAGGCACTGACAAATATAATCTGGGCACCGATTGAAGATGGATTGAAAGGAATATCACTTAGCGCCAACTGGATGTGGCCGGCTAAAAATACGGGTGAAAATGCCCGCCTTTACGCCGCGGTGAAAAGTATCAGCGATTTTGTTGTCGATCTGGGAATAAACATACCTACCGGAAAAGACTCCCTCTCCATGACACAAAAGTATCCCGATGGAAAGGTGGTCTATTCGCCGGGTACGGTTATCGTCTCGGCAATAGGTGAGGTAACAGACGTCAGAAAGGTTATTTCACCGACCTTGATTAACAAACAAGGTTCGGTGCTTTACTATATCGACTTTTCATCTGACCATTTCAAATTAGGCGGCAGCAGTTTTGCACAAACGATTAACTATATCGGAAACACAGTTCCTACGGTGAAAGATACCGGATATTTTGTGCATGTGTTTGACCTAATACAGGAATTTATAAAAAGCAGACGAATTATCTCCGGACATGACATTTCTGCAGGAGGGATGGTTATAACCCTGCTGGAAATGACATTTCCCATAAATCAAGGAGGGCTGGATATCAACCTTGATGAAATTGAGGAAAATGACCTTATTAAAATACTTTTCAGCGAAAATCCGGGCATAATCATTCAACTATCCTCAGAAAAAGATGTTTTGCAAATTGCTGACAGTGGAATCAGGATTGTAAAATTAGGGAATGTTGTACCTGAAAGAATACTTACAATCAGAAAAAACAATCGTACCATCAAATTTGATATCAATGAACTCCGCGATGTGTGGTATGAAACGTCTTATTTGTTTGACAAGCAACAAAGTGGTGAGGCGCATGCCAGTGAACGGTTTAAAAATTACAAAATTCAACCTTTGAAATATACATTTCCTCCGGCTTTTGATGGAAAAATGAAACATTATGGTATCAGCCCGTCCAGGAATTCAAAAACAGGAATTCGCGCTGCCATCATTCGTGAAAAAGGTGTGAATGGAGACCGGGAAATGGCATATGCCATGTATCTGGCAGGATTTGATGTAAAAGATGTGCATATGACTGATCTGATATCGGGGAGTGAAGATCTGAGCGAGGCGAACCTTATTGTATTTGTTGGCGGATTTTCAAATTCCGATGTGTTAGGCTCTGCAAAAGGTTGGGCTGGTGCTTTTCTTTTTAACGAAAAAGCTAAAAAGGCGTTGGATAATTTCTATTCAAGAACCGATACGTTAAGCC
>JACZXH010000098.1 GCA_022571715.1 Bacteroidota bacterium
GTATTACCCACTCGAACAGTGCCTTGCCGATACCGTTACCCCTCTCCCCACTGGAAACAATGATGTCCTCCAGAAATAAGGTTTTACCTTTCCAGGTTGAATAGCGGTAATAGTACAATGCCATCCCGAAAATTTTTCCATGATCATTCCCTGCTACATAGAATTCAAATACCGGGTCAGGGCCGAAACCATCCTTTTCCATCATTTCCACCGTAAGGATAACCTGCTCCGGAGCTTTTTCAAACTCCGCCAGCTCGCGGATCAGTTCCAGTACCCGCGGCAAATCTTCTTTTCTCCCTTCTCTGATTGTAATGAACATTCTATTGTGTAAAATCGCAACAGCCCCGCATCAAGCGTGGCGGACCTAATAAAATTCAGGCTAAATCTTGTTTCACCATTTATCAAAATAATTTATTGAGTTGATTAGTAGCCTTTAATGTAGTTATAAAGGTACCTAATTTAGCGAATTCCGAATATTTCACGGTCTTATTAGCGTAATTTCCATCGAATCAATCGAGCCTGTGGATTAAAATTTCGAAAAGTTGAAACTAAATATATTTATTAACGTATATATTGTTGCATATGCAATTAAAAACGTAATTTTACATCAAAATCATAATGACTTTGAATAACATTTCAAAAGAATTCGATTTCTATTTAGTGCCATGGTTAGGCAAAACCAAGCAATTTATCGACTACTATATCACCGATGGTCTTAGGGACAATGGAATCGATCTTACGAAGACCCAAATGATGATGTTACACATGTTAAAAATGGCAAATGGTCAGCCACAACACAATCTGGCATTTATTACAAACCGCGACAAGGCTTCATTAGCAAGATTATTAACCACAATGGAAAACAAAAATCTTTTAGCGAGAATCCCTAGCGGAACAGATGGAAGGGTAAACCTGATTTATTTAACCAAACAAGGAGAGCAAATGCTAGAAAAGGCCAAACCTGTATTGAAGAAAATTCTGGATGAGATACAGAAGGGACTTTCCGATAATGAAATAAACACTGTCATCAGTGTCATGAAGAAAATTCAGAAAAATATAAATATGGAATATTTTGTTGCAGTTGAAACTAACGTAAAATGAGAAGGATATTAACAATTGTATTAGGATTAGTTGTATTAGGAGTAGCTTTTTTCATTGCCAAAACGCTTGCCTCCTCTGAGCAGAAAATGCGCCCCACACCCAAGAAAACAGTCCCGACAGTATTTACGGAAACTGTGCAGAACGGGGATATCCCTGTTACTGTCATAGAAAGTGGCAGTTTGGTCGCAAAAAACCGAATTGACCTGTATGCCGAAGTTCAGGGAGTGATGGAACCCACCTCTAAGGATTTTAAACCAGGAGTAGTTTACAGAAAAGGTGAAGTAATGGTAAGGATTCGGAATAATGACTTTTATGCGCAGTTACAAGCGCAAAAAAGCACATTACAGAATTTAATCACCTCGATTCTTCCTGACCTGAGAATGGACTTTCCTGATATCTATCAAAAATGGGACAAGTATATAAGGGAATTTGATATGAACAAACCGGTCGTTGATCTTCCCATACCCGGGGGCGATAAAGAGAAGTTTTTTCTTACAGGAAAGAACATTTACACTACGTACTATTCCACGAAAAATATGGAAATCGTGCTTGAGAAGTATCTTATGAGGGCGCCTTATTCCGGTATATTGACAGATGCAGTTGTTACACCTGGTTCTCTTGTACGGCCCGGGCAAAAACTAGGTGAATTTATTGATCCAACCGTATATGAGTTGGAGGTATCTCTGAGTAAGTCAGATATAGGTTTTATGTCAGTAGGAAAGAAAGTAATAGTTCGGGATAAGGAAACAACAAATAAAATATGGAATGGTAAAATTACCCGAATTAACGGCAAGGTAGATTCCGGTACACAAACAATTAAAGTTTACATCCAAATCAGTGGAGAAAGTTTGTACGAAGGATTATACCTGGAAGCGTTAATCAGTGGTCATGTTGAGCATAATGCTTATGAAATCAATCGCAACTTACTTGTGGATGAAACCTATGTATACGTTGTAGAGAACAATTCATTGCAACTGGTGTCAGTTGAGCCAGTTGTTTACAACGAAAAAACCGTGATCGTGAAAGGATTGGAAAATGGAAAAGAACTTGTTTCCAAGCCGGTGGCTGGGGCCTACACTGGAATGAGTGTGAAAAAATTTGAAGAGTAGCGAAATGAGAAAAATTTTAACCTATTTTATAAACCACACGGTAGCAGTCAACGTGATCATTTTGGCTGTTGTCGTTTTGGGCATTGCGGGAATGCGGAGCTTAAAATCTTCCTTTTTCCCTCTTAGTGAATCACGCAATGTTACCATTAGAATTTCATACCCGGGCGCGTCTCCTCAGGAAATGGAAGAGGGTATTGTGCTTAAAATAGAGGACAACTTACAGGGCATGATCGGCGTGGACAGGTTTACGTCCACTTCGTCAGAAAACTTCGCTGTAATAAATGTGGAGATCCTGAAAGGATATGATGTGGATGTCGTTATGCAGGATATTAAAAATGCAGTTGACAGGGTACCAAGTTTCCCGATTGGCATGGAACCACCTGTCATTTCAAAAGCTATTTTCAGGACTGAAGCTCTCTCATTTGTGGTCAGCGCTGACAATGTTTCTCTGAAAACATTGAAATCTATTGCCCGAGAGGTGGAAACGGACCTTCGGGTAATAGACGGGATATCACAAGTGGAAATATCAGGATTTCCTTTGGAGGAAATAGAAATTGCAGTGAATGAAGACATGCTCAGAGCGTATAACCTAACCTTCAGGCAAGTGGCGGATGCAGTAGCCAATACCAATATTCTTGTCACGGGTGGTTCGATTAAAACTGAAACAGAAGATTATCTTATCCGTGTGAACAACCGCTTTTATCATGGTGATGAATTGGATTACATTATTGTAAAGGCCGATGCTTCCGGTAATAAAATACGGTTACGTGATGTGGCCTCAGTCCGGGACCGCTGGTCTGAAAATCCCGACAGGACTTACTTCAATGGAAAACCCTCCGTTAACGTTGTTGTGAGTACTACAAATTCTGAGGATCTTATTGTTGTGGCAAATAAAACCAAGGATTACATTGTTGATTTCAACAATAGCCACGACAATGTACAATTGAACATCACCAGTGATTCTTCAACGACTGTAGTTCAACGTACAGATCTACTGTTAAAGAATGGTTTACAGGGGATATTTCTTGTGCTTATATTTCTGGCTTTGTTTTTAAAACCCCGGTTAGCTTTCTGGGTAGCTATTGGCCTTCCCATTTCATTCTTAGGGATGTTCATTTTCGCCAGCTACCTTGGGGTGACTATCAACGTACTTTCTCTTTTCGGGATGATCATCGTAATCGGTATTCTGGTAGATGACGGGATTGTGATTTCTGAAAATATCTACCATCATTATGAAAAGGGGAAAGATAAAATCCAGGCAGCTATTGACGGAACTATGGAAGTGCTACCAGCCATTACGGCAGCTATTGTAACTACGCTGATAGCTTTTTCTACATTCTTCTTTCTTGATGGTCGTGTAGGAGAATTTTTTGGCGAAGTAGCAATAGTGGTAATTCTTACCCTGAGTATTTCATTGGTTGAAGCGTTGATTATATTGCCTTCTCATGTTGCCCACTCAAAAGCCCTTACTAAAAAACAGAAAACGTATTGGTTCAATAAAAAAGCAGACCGGTTCATTTCCTGGATGAGGGACACAATTTACGGCCCGAGCCTTGCTTTTTTTATGAAGAATAAATTTCTGGGGTTTGCTATTCCTGTGGCATTGTTGATAATTACATTCGGAGCTATGACCGGAGGTGTGATCCGTTTTACATTCTTCCCTACCATAGCAAGTGACAGGGTTTCTATAACCTTGAAAATGCCGCAAGGTACCAATGAGCATATCACAGATTCCCTGATATCAAGAATCGAGGATGCAGCATGGAGAGTAAATGACGACTTTACAAAACGTCAATCTGATAATCAGACGGTAATCCAGAATATTATAAAAAGGGTGGGGCCAGGTACAGCTAATGCTTCTCTAAATATCAATCTTCTTCCTGGCGAATTTCGCGAATTTGCTTCTTTTGAGATCGCTACGGCAATCAATGAAGAAGTTGGGCCATTGTATGGTATTGAGAGTGTTGAGTTTGGCTCAGGTAGTAATTTCGGGGGGAAACCGGTTTCTATTTCGCTCAGCGGTTCCAATATCGATGAGTTGAAAGCAGCCAAGGAAATGCTGAAAACCCAATTAAATAATAATCCATTGCTGAAAGATGTTTCAGATAACGATCCGGACGGGATCAAGGAAATAAAGATAGAACTCAAGGAGAGCGCCTACGCATTAGGCTTAAGTCTCAACGATGTGATCAGTCAGGTTAGAAGCGGGTTCTTCGGACAACAAGTGCAGCGCTTCCAGCGCGGAAGGGATGAGATACGTGTATGGGTGCGGTATGCTAGAGATGAACGATCTTCAATCAAAAATCTGGATGATATGCGCATAATGAGTTCGACAGGAGAAAGGGTGCCCTTAAAAGAGATCGCAAGCTATGTGATCCAAAGGGGTGAAAATTCTATTAACCATCTGGATGGAAGACGCGAAATCAATGTGAATGCAGACTTGAAAGATCCGAGCACGAGTGCAACAGATATAATGGCAAGTATCGAGAACGATTTTATGCCTCTGGTTAAAACTAAATATCCAACAATAACAGCTTCATTCGAAGGTCAGAACAGAGAAGCATCAAAGGTAACATCTTCTGCCGGGACGGTTTTGCCCATTGTGATATTCCTGATCTTTGTGTTAATAGCTTTTACCTTCCGGTCATTCAGTCAGCCGTTGTTATTAATGTTTATGGTTCCCTTTTCCTTGATTGGGGTAGTTTGGGGTCACTGGATCCATGGTTTTAATATAAATATTCTTTCTTTTCTGGGCATAATTGCTCTTGTGGGGATTGTGGTTAACGACGGCCTTGTGCTGATCACTAAGTTTAACGGATATTTGAAAGAAGGGATGAAGTTTGATGATGCATTGCTTACTGCAGGCAAATCGAGGTTCCGAGCCATTTTTCTGACATCCTTGACAACCGTAGCAGGATTATCACCATTGATATTTGAAAAGAGCCGTCAGGCGCAATTCCTGATACCTATGGCAATTTCTATTGCTTACGGGATTATTCTGGCCACGGCATTAACGCTGGTCATGCTACCGATGCTGCTTTCAGTGGGAAATAGTATAAAAGTATATTGGAAATGGCTTGTTAGCGGTGTAAAACCTGCCAAGGAAGAAGTTGAACGTGCAATAATTGAAAAAAATGTGGAATCTTATGATGCGGTTTAGTCTAATAGTAATTTTAATAATACTCCTGGCCGGGTCAGCAAAGGCACAGGAAAATTTGCTTTCTAAATGGGAAGCGGTAGAGCAAGCGTTGGAGTTTAATTATGATATTAAAGTGGCAAATAACAATGTTAAGATAGCTCAAAACAATGCGAAAATTCTTAGCAGTGGTTTTTTACCAATTATATCAACTACCAGCGGTATTAACTATTCTGACCGGTCCATCAAGCAAGAAAATGAAAATGCGATTAGCTTCAATCCGGGGGGTAGCACATTAACTTATAGCTCTTCTCTGGGGATAAATTATACTCTTTTCGATGGCCTTGGCAGACAGTATTCTTTTAAAAAAGCGCAACAGAATGCTCAATTATCCGATATTCAGGCAAGGCAAATCGTAGAGGGGGCGCTATTGCAGCTTTTCATAGCCTATTATGCAGTTGCTCGTTTATCAGAAAATAAAATCAGCCAAAAACAGTCACTTGAGATATCTAAAAAACGTCTGTTAAGAGCCCAATACAGCTATGAGTACGGACAGAATACCCAATTGGATGTGTTAAACGCCGAGGTTGATGTAAATAACGACAGTATCAATTACCTTACCGTTATCCAGGGATTGGATAATTCAAAACGTGATTTGAACCTGCTGTTAGGGCGGGACGTCAACACCCCCCTTACAGTTGATACAGCTGTAAAATATATTCAAAACCTGAATCTGGAACAGGTTGTGACAATGGCCGAAGAAAGGAATACGGCCATTCTACAAGCCAATAACTTAATCCGTTCCTCTGAATACGATATCCGTATCAATAATGCCGGCTGGATGCCGGTAGTAGGCCTTTCGGCTTCCTATAGTTGGACCAAAAACGATTATGATGCAACATCTAATTTTGCAGACCAAAGGATTATCGGACCTAATGCAGGAATAAACCTTTCCTGGAATCTCTTTGATGGAGGAGCTACCAGCACCCGGGTGCAAAACGCACGTATCTCCCTTGATAGTGAAAGGATCAGCAGGGAAAAAACATTGCAACAATTATATCGCGATCTTAATAATGCCTGGTCCGTTTACCAGACTGCCCTGTTTGTGCTGGATGCACAAAAGAAGAACCTGGAGACAAACCGGAGAAATTTTGAACGTACACTTGAGCAGAACAAACTGGGTCAGGTAACTTCCATTGAATTTCGTCAGGCTCAGATTAATCTATTAAATGCGAGGCTTAGTTTCAACGAGGCTAAGTATGCTGCTAAAAATGCGGAGCTGGTGATTTTACAGATTAGCGGCAACCTGCTGGATACTGAATTTTAGTGTCATGTCAACGTTTTGGCTATGCTTCTGTTGTGGACTAAAATAGCCAAAATTGTCTGTTGTTAAATTAGTTTTTACTTTGATAAATTTCTAAGCCACAATAGAGTATAGCCGTTGTTGAACTGCGTATATTTTATTCCAAGTCCATTATAATTTTGATATTTTCCTTTACAATTTCAATCAAATTTGTTGGTATATTTCCAACTTTTTTAGTCAGTCTTTTATTGTCAATTGCTCGAATTTGGTCAATCATAATATCACAATTTTGATGTAGATTTGCCATTCCTTTTTTAAGATGTACACGTAAAATTTCGGAATCTTTTTTGATATTTGTGGTAATAGGACAAATGATCGTTGATGGATGAGGAATTTTATTTAATAGATTTGTTTGAATTGTCAGAATTGGTCTTGATTTCCCGGGTTCCGTACCAATTTGAGGATTCAGGTCAGCAATCCAAATTTCGAATTGTTTAATCTGCATAATCAATTTTTTCGAATTGTTTTAATATGTCTATAGAATCCGATTTTACTAAATCTGATTCCTTCCTGAGCTTTTTTTCGAGAATTAATCTTTTTTGGAGTCTATTATAATACTCAAGAGCCTCATTTATATACCTATTCCTAGGCTTTTTTAATTTTGACAATATTTTTTCAGTTTCTCCAAAAACAGAATCGTCTAATTTTAATGATATATTTTTCATGATAAAAAGATTTGATACTACAAAAGTATATATAATATGTATATAAAATAAGTATATTCAATAAATGTTGTGTTTTATGCAGTACAACGTAAGTGCAAACCCTATATAGGGTTTATTTTACATATGTAAGCTAACAAAATATACTTGTTTGCCCAACGGACAGAATACATATGAATACCTGGAAATTCCTGCCTGTTTAGGTCTCTTGTTTTCAGAAAATCAGTCCTGGTAAAATTATCAATATTATTCTCATGCTATATATGTGATTATGCCTAACGGTGGCAATATTAAAAGTTGAGCCTTTGAACGACTTAATAAACGCTCGTTTCAATGGTGTTTATTTGGTGTTGTGCTTCGTTTGTTTATTCCCATGATTTCTCATAAAGTTTGTCAATTCTGCGTATTATTTTACTCTACATTAGAAAGTCGATTGGTGTAAGAGTCAAAATCTCCTATTAATTCTTCTCGCTCTGTAAAACTCTCGCAATGTTCATCAAGAGCTTTAAACTCTTCAGAGAATTGATTTCGAAAATTATCTCGATCATCCTTTGTTTTCCAAAAATCAACCGTTACAAATTTTTTAGCATTTGATTTGTCTTGATGAAGGTCTGTTGCAAGATAGCCGTCAGCCTTTTTGAATAATTGAGCCCAATCCCCTTCAGGCTCATAGATTCTTTTAAATTCTTCTAGATGTTCTTCTATTACAATATATTCCCAGATATACACAAAAACCTTTTTTGTCATAACTAACATTTCTCAATTTAAAAATAGAATGACGCACAACAACCCAATATATGGAATTCCACCTATTTATCCTATGTCATCAGGGGTAATTTGCATCGTATCAACCGGGCTGGCAATGCATGCCAGGTGCGTCGTGGCTACGCTCGTGTATATTCGACGAATAATGGACTGAGAGTACCTCATGTAACGCAGGAGCCTGATTATAAGGCAGCTCTTGCTGCGGTTTAACGGTATTGCTATCGGTAGTTTTCTGGTTTGCGCATGGGCTTTCGCGTGAAATTACCGATAACTGATGTTATGCTCATTCATTCAGATTTCATTAAAAATTTATTAATCCTCAAAAATATCAAGTGGTAGTATAGCTGTAACACCTACATTTGGCTTATCTACAAGTTGACCTATTCTTAGGTCAACTGCCACTGAAGTGATGACATATGCCTGCAATTTCGTATATCCATAGGTTGTAGAGATGTATTCTATCATTGCCAATAATGCATTCCTGGCTGCTAGAGAAATGTCTTCCGAAAGATTACTTAGGTTTCTTATTTTTTCTGAGGCCAGATATTCCAAGTTTGCGGGAACGAAATCCTCTTCTTTTATGGGAAAGCCGGTAGTTGCATAAAAACGCTCAGATGGAATATCAAGTAATTGAGCAGGACCCTCATAATGCGGTCCCCTAGAAAGATCAGGACCATTTTTCAAAATCTCTGTAGTTACAGTAACTCTTGCGTCCATTTCCACTGCCGTACCTGAAACTTCTCCGTCACCTTGGATGTAATGTGTATCGCCTATTGAAAGGCCACAGCCATTCAGGTAACAAGGAAGATAGATGGATGATCCCGCCTGTAAGTATCGAATGTCCAAATTGCCACCGTGTTCCCGTGGTGGTATGGTTCTTAAGCATTCATCAGCATATGTTCCACCTTCACCACATATTTCTTCGGGCACCGCATGTTTAGCATGAGGTGGCAGAACTGCTCCGCCTGCTTCATAAAGTTCCTTCTCTCTCTCCAGCATTACAGCATGTTGCTCAGCACCCGGTAAAACAGATATGACACCTGGGAAACTTCTATTAGGTAGCTTAATTCCAGGTAAATCTTCTGAGGTTGCATATTCCGTTCCAAGCTTCCATTTTATGTACAAAAAACCTTCAATTTTGTCTGAAACAATTCCACTTGTACTTGTACTGGTCCAAGCCCATTGACCAGGTTCTATGTCCAGGATATTTACTTTTAAAACATCTCCGGCTACAGCGCCAATAATATGAACAGGCCCTGTCAAGGGATGAATCCACCCTATCTGTGGATCATCTTCTCTTTCAATTTTAGATGCTTCCGGATCCAAATTAATATCAGCCGCATTTCTACAATTGAAAATAATCGTATCTCCAGGATTAACTTTTGTAAGCATAGGAATGCCTGGATGAAGTCGATTTATACAATCAGGATCCTCTTTGCACGGAACAGATATATCTCCAATTTCAGTTACTCCTTGGGCATGAAGATAATGTTGAAAAAAAACAATGGATAAGAGAAGAGTTAAAGAAAATCTAAGAGAGATCATAACTTTTATTTAGAAATTAGTAATCATTAATCACAAAAAAAGATAACTTCATGAGTAATTGAGCATAACGATCCAGATATGGCGCGTGCCTCCGGACTATTTTAATATCCTCTAAGGTAATGGATTTGCATTTACCCTTTAGTAACTACATAGAGGCATGTGCTGTATCAATTGTTATTGCGCTTTTTTTATCTGCTGATAATGAAAACTTTAGTCGAAGTTGGGTGTGTCTATAATTCTGATCAAGAATTTGCCGGCTCAAAAGTTGTAACTTTAAGAAATGAATGACAATCAGATGGGGATTAAGCCACTATTTATTATCATAGTTGACATTAGTGGATATACGAATTTCATTCGCATGCACAAAGTGTCGCTTCTGCATGCCGAGAAGATCATTGGCGAACTCATGGAATGCATGCTGGACGAGGTAGAATCGCCCGTGGTGGCGCATGAGATTTTGGGTGATGCCATTAGTCTGTATGCCATAA
>JACZXH010000099.1 GCA_022571715.1 Bacteroidota bacterium
TCCAATTGAAGGAGAGCAGGGAAGTTCGTTATTGCACGCATTCGACGAAGGCGATTACCAGGTGGAGGTTGAAATAAATGGATGTTCCAATATTTCAGAATCTTTCGTGGTAACTGCAATAAGTGACCTGATATATGGAGAATTGATTAACCTGTATCCGAACCCTGCGAACAATTTCATACGGATTTTAATAGAAAATCTCACTGCGAAAAAATACACGTTACTGGTGCTTGAAATAAGCGGTAAAATTGTATTTCAGCAGGAATTAACTGTTACTTCGGGTAAATTAGATAAAGAACTCGATATCAATAAGTATGATAATGGTGTATATTTTGTAAAATTGACTGATGGTGAGTATGTTTATACCGGAAAGTTTGTAAAAAGGTAGGTTGATGTTTAAAAATTTTATACGATCGGGCGGGATCCTGTTGGTTGGCTTTGGGATGCTGCTCTCACTATCTGTGTTTGCGCAACCTGTTGATCCCCCGGATCCGGATATTCCGATAGACGGAGGAATCAGCCTTTTGATCGCTGCGGGCGCGTTGTATGGTTCTAAAAAGATCTACGACGCCCGGAGAAAGAAGTAAGAGTAAAACATAGGTGGCTTGTTAATTTAGTATGAACAGGTTTATTAAAAACCTTAAGATATTGCCCAGGTGGATCATCATTCTGATCGATCTGGGTTTATATATATTCGCAGTTTTTGCAGGTTATCTGCTGCGATTCAATTTCGATTTTGCTGCCATTGAGTCCAGTAATCTTTTCTTTGGCATTCCTTTATTTGTCGGGGCTGGATTTGCAGCCACGTTAATTACCCGTAGTTATTCCGGTATCATCCGATATACAGGCTTTCAGGATGCGGTGAGGGTATTTATGACGGTTTCACTGGCTTCATTAATATGTGCAGCAGCCAATTTAATTAATAGCGAGATATTCGGGAAAAATCTGATACCCTATTCCGTACTTGTAATTGCATTTATGGCTTCCACCGTATTGCTGGTAAATTACAGGGTAATGATCAAATATGTTTTTGCATATTACGCACGTGCAAAAACTATTTTTGATAATGTACTCATTTTTGGAGCTGGAGAATCCGGGCAGATTACAAGTGAAATATTACAAAAAGCGCCGGGTACTAACGTACGCGTATTAGGTTACCTGGAGGATGATTTAAATAAAATAGGCAAAGTACTGAACGGGGTAAAAATTTATTCGGCAAATGGAAATCTGGAGTCGCTTATCAGATTATTGAATATCAAAGAAATGATAATTTCGGTCCAGAATTTAACTGTGACGCGTAAAAGCGAGCTGGTTGACACATGTATTAAGCTGGGCGTAAAAGTGAAGCATGTGCCCCCGGTATATCGCTGGACGAGGGGAGAGCTGAGTGCGGGACAGATCAAGGAGGTAAAGATCGAAGATCTTCTCGGACGCGAATCCATAAAACTCGATAATTATTATGTAAACAAAGAGCTGAAAAATAAACGGATACTTATTACCGGTGCTGCCGGTTCGATAGGGAGTGAACTTGTAAGGCAGGTTGCGCTATATAGCCCATCAGTGATCGTACTGCTTGATCAATGGGAATCCGGATTGTTTGATATTGAAAATGAACTTTTACGGTCAAACCCTGATTGTGTCATAAATTCAAAAATACTGGATATTACCAATGAGAGGAGGTTAAAAGCTGTTTTTAGTGAGTTTAAGCCGGATATTGTATATCATGCCGCAGCTTATAAGCATGTACCATTGATGGAGAGTAATCCATCTGAGGCTATTCTGTGCAATGTGGGTGGTACTAAATTTATGGCTGATTTGTCGGTGGAATTCGAAGTAGAAAAATTTGTAATGGTTTCCACAGACAAAGCCGTAAACCCCACCAATGTGATGGGGGCATCAAAGCGTATAGCCGAAATGTACGTGCAGGCGCTTAATAATGTGGAGGTAAATGCTAAAGGGATAAAAACCAGGTTTGTAACCACCCGGTTTGGCAATGTACTGGGTTCCAACGGGTCGGTAATTCCTGTATTTGAAGAGCAGATAGCAAGCGGAGGACCTATAACCGTTACGCACCCGGAGATCACGCGTTTTTTTATGACCATACCCGAAGCATGTCAGCTTGTGCTCGAAGCAGGAGCTATGGGTAAAGGTGGAGAAATTTTCATATTTGATATGGGGCAGTCGGTAAAGATTACGGATCTGGCCAGAAAAATGATCCATCTTTCCGGTTTTCAGGAAGGGAGAGACATTGATATAATATTTACAGGTCTCCGCGACGGCGAAAAGCTCCATGAAGAGCTGTTAACCCATAAAGAAAACAACACACCTACCTATCATACCAAGATACTCATTGCCAAAGTAGAGAAGGTCACCTTTTTCAAGATATCAAGAGAAATAGACAAGCTTGTGGAGCTGGCTCAGCTTAATGATGAATATAAAGCGGTGGAAATGATGAAAAAGATCATTCCGGAGTTTGTAAGTAATTCCTCCCGTTTCGAAAAACTGGACAAAACCAGGTATAGCCTGGACTCCTGATTCCCCGTCTTCTGACCACGCTCCAGCGTGGTCAGGATGACGACTGGTATGGTTAGAGGAGGCACTACATACATAATGACAAATAAGAACAATACAACTTTGTATTGTGGTGTAACCAGTGATATAGTATCAAGAGTAATGGAACATAAATCCAGGGAGTATCCGGAGTCATTTACCGCCAGGTACAACCTGTTTAAGTTAGTTTACTTTTTAAGTTTCAGCTCCATTGAAGAAGCTATTGAGCATGAGAAATATATCAAAGGAAAGAGAAGGGATTGGAAAAATGAATTAATAAATTCAGTTAATCCTGACTGGAAAGACCTCTGGGAAGAAATCAAGGAGTGGTAATATTCCATGTCATTCTAACCACATTCCAGCGTGGGAAGAATCTGTCAATATAAACCTGTAGGTAACGATGGGAAGAATCTGTAATTTACTACTCGGTTTATACAAACAGATCCTTCGCTTTGCTCAGGATGACGACTGTAGTGAATTATCAGGTTGTTTTAGTTGTCTGGCAAGGGTCTGGTTGGACCTATTGCCTGCGTGGTTGGTTTCGACCTATTGCTCCGGTCTGCACTCCGAATAAGGACTGAAGATAATACTCTACCTTCACATTCCAGAGAAAATATCCATCGTTTCTATCAGGATTGCCTCTTTTTGTGCCAACTGAAGCTGGTGATACATCAAGTTCGGGGCGACGGTCCGACATAGCCTGAGCCAATGGATCGCTGAAGGCGGAAGGACCCGCATGAACGGTGCTTACATCGTCTAGATAGTCGGTGAAGGTAATCCTGTAGCCTCCGTCAATGGCAATATTAAACCACGGATTGATTTTATATCTTATTCCCAACCCAAGGGGTATGGCAAGGGTTACTGCACCATATTTTACTAATTCGGTTTCCAGCTTTCGTAAAGGGGTGAATTTTCCAGCGTCAGGAAATGGATTTCCGTTGTAATCCTGCTCGGGTATGTCTGCTCTCGGGCTGTACCACATAGCTGCCAGGCCACCAAAAGCATAAATATTGAATTGTGGCCTTTGATAATATTTCATACGCGCTTCATAAAGCTGGGCTATTCCAACTATCGCTACTTCAACATTATCTGACCGGAAACGCAGGTTTCGTCCCTCGCGACCCGCTTCCTTATCCGCCTTCCTGTCATCACCTTGAAGCCTGAAAAGCGTTACCATTAATTTAGGACTAAAACGTGGACCAATCTTATATTCAAGACCAAACTCCATGTTTAGCTTGTTGTCAATAAGCAGATCACCGTCATTTTTCAGTTCACCAAAATATGAAGATGTTCCCATTCCATAAGACACAACAAAATCTCTGTCTCTTTTTCGCCGGTAGAAACTCTGCGCGTCCAACACAATGGGAATTAACATTAAAATAGCAAGAGTTATATACTTTTTCACTGCGTTTTTATTTGAATTCTAATGTAAAAAAATAAAAAACGTGCAATTATGCAATTATTTATACTTCTTTATTTTTAATTATTAGAATAACATTTATAAATATAATACATTATTGTAACATCTTGCGATATTTCCTCTTTCCTGAACCTTGATTTGATTCTTTTTGTTTGAAAATCAGGTCGGCAGGGAGATAGTATTCGGCTTTTATATTAAAAATCGCATAACCATCCTTCGCACCCGGGTTGCCCCTAGGCGTACCTGGTTCGGCGGGTGGAAACCCCAGTTCCGGTCCCCGGTCAATTAATGCAACCCGTACGGGATCAGTTATATTTTCAGTGTTGATATATTCAGCACTTACATCGTCAAGATAGTCGGTAAAAGTGGTACGGTAGCCGGCTTCTATGTTTATATTCAACAGCGGCATAATTTTGAACTTTACACCAAATCCGGCAGGAATTATTATTGTGGCACGGCTGTATTTCACATCCTCTGTTGTAAATTTTATTAAGGAATAGGTAACTCCCTCATAGTCAGTTTTTGGGTTAAAATAGGTAAGTCCAAGTCCTGCAAACAGGTACGGATTTACGGCTCTTCGCTGGTAAAAACGTATCCCTTCTTTAAAGACTCCCCACATTGCTTCAATGTTGATTTCAAAATTATTTGACTTAAACGAAAGGTTACGGGCTTTTCTTCCCTCATCGTTTGCTTTTGCGTCACTGCCTTCTATATGGTACCAGGTAATTTCAGTCCGTAAAGACCATCTTGAACTAATTTTTCGTTTCAACCCTATGTTCAAATTCGGTTTTGTATCAAAATATTTTCCCGGATTATTCAGTTCACCAAAATAAGAGGTTGTACCGGTTCCAACTGAAGCAATCCATCTTCTGTCATGATACTGGTTATAAAAGCTTTGCGCACCCAGCGACCACGACAATGTGATGAAGATAAAAAAGAGAATAAATGTCCTTTTCATTGCGTTAAAGATAAGAATTCAGGATAAAACTTTACCGTTTACCTTATCAAAGTTTCAAACCCAGATGTAACTGTCGGATTATACCACTGGCGCGCATTTGAAATGCGTGCCGGTCTATAAATTTCACAATAATTCCGTTGAAGCCGGTAATGTTTGGTTGACTGAGGAGGATTAATTTTTAAGCAGCACTTCGATTTATATGATAATAAAGTAAATCCGTAGGCATTGCAAATGCGCGCGAGATGGAGCTGTCCGATCAGTTCAGGGCTTGTTTTACCTTGTCGGCAGCATCCTGCAGCAAGATAGCGGGTACCACTTTGAGGCCGGATTCTTCAATGATAGTAGCGCCTTCTTCCGCATTTGTACCTTGCAGTCTTACGATAATCGGAATGTCGATATTGCCGATGGATTTGTAGGCTTCTACCACACCGGTTGCCACTTTGTCGCAGCGTACAATCCCTCCGAATATATTAATAAGGATCACTTTTACACTGGGTTCTTTCAAGATAATCCGGAATCCTGCTTCCACCGTTTCTGCGCTTGCAGCGCCCCCGACATCAAGAAAGTTAGCAGGTTCACCGCCAGAAAGTTTGATCATATCCATCGTGGCCATAGCCAACCCTGCGCCGTTTACCATGCAGCCTACATTTCCATCCAGTTTAATGAAATTAAGTCCGGCATCCGCTGCTTCAACCTCTAAGGGATCTTCCTCCGTCAGGTCTCGCATTTCCATGAGGTCCTTGTGTCTGTAAAGTGCATTGTCGTCCAGGTTTACTTTGGCGTCAACCGCAAGAATTTTGTTGTCTGAGGTTTTCAAAACCGGGTTTATTTCAAACATGGATGAGTCCGTATTGTCGTATGCGTCATACAGGGCAAAAATAAATTTTACCATTTCCTTAAAAGCCTGTCCTTCCAGCCCAAGCCCGAATGCCACTTTCCGTGCCTGAAACCCCTGTAACCCTACACGTGGATCGATCCATTCCTTCAGGATCTTTTCGGGAGTGTTGGTAGCCACGGTTTCAATATCCATTCCTCCTTCGGTTGATGCCATGATCACATTGCATTCTTTGGCCCTGTCGAGCAAAATACTTATATAATATTCTTTAGTGTCCGATTCACCCGGATAATACACATCTTCAGCGATCAGCACTTTGTTTACCTTTTTCCCTGCAGGTCCGGTCTGGTGTGTTACAAGTATGCCGCCTAATATGGCGCCGGCTTTTTCAGACACTTCATCAAGGCTCTTAGCTAAAACTACACCGTTCGATCCCGTTTCTGTTACCTTTCCTTTTCCTCTTCCGCCGGCATGGATCTGTGCCTTAATTACAAACCACTCGGTACCGGTATCAGCGTTTAGCTGTTTTGCCGCTTCGACGGCTTTTTCAGGAGTATCGGCTACAATACCTTCCTGAATGTTTACTCCGAAATGTTTTAATATCCCTTTTGACTGATATTCATGGATGTTCATAAAGTGCGAGGATTAACGGGTAAATGAAATTTTCAGATGAAATAAAACTATGCGAATCTACTTTATTTGGCCAGATATAGCAAGCCAAAAATTATGGCAAATAGACACATAAAATGTGATTATCTTTTATTGAATCTGCTTGTCTGATCGCAGTTATTTCCTATGTTTGAATATATTACATGAAAATATGCTGATCGCTGAAAACATTCATAAATCCTACGATAGTCTGGAAGTATTGAAAGGGATTGACCTGCACGTGCAAAAGGGCGAGATAGTGTCCATCGTGGGTGTATCCGGTGCTGGCAAAAGTACGTTATTGCACATTCTGGGCACACTGGATAATCCAGATACCGGCAAAATATTATTAAGCGGGAAGGAAATCACTACGTTGTCAAACAAAAGAATAGCAGGATTCAGGAACAGGCATATAGGTTTTGTATTTCAGTTTCATAACCTGCTTCCTGAGTTTACAGCCCTCGAAAATGTTTGTATTCCGGGATTTATAGCCGGTATTAAGGAGGAAGAGGTTTATCGAAAAGGGGAGGACTTACTTGAGAAATTAGGGTTAGGACCACGAAAAGACCACAAGCCATCCGAACTTTCTGGCGGGGAACAGCAGCGAACGGCTGTAGCAAGGGCATTGATCAACAATCCTGATATTATTTTTGCAGACGAACCCAGCGGGAACCTGGATTCAAAAAATGCGAAAGAACTGCACAACCTGTTTTTAAAACTTCGGGAGGATTTCGGTCAGACCTTTGTGATTGTAACGCATAACCCGAAACTCGCGAAATTGGCTGACCGGATTTTGGAAATCAAGGACGGTGTCATAGTGAAATAAAACAGGAACCTGGTAAATGTCCACACTTGCAATTGCATGCAGAACTTAAATATTTAGCCCGCCTATTTACATCATTAAAAAAGTAAATAAAATATTTTTTCGATTACCAAATGAATCCTTACAGGTTTTCGTTGAAAACCATTTTAATTGAACCAATTTAGTTTTTCATAAATATTTCATCTTCCGGATATGAATATTGATAGGTGTATATGCGTATAACAAAGGGAGTCAGATACATGTTAATAGCCACATTTTTCTTCTCGCTGATGAATGTAGGCGTTAAATACCTGTCCCATATTCCGGCTGTCGAAATCGTATTTTTCCGGTCAGTTGTTTCACTTGTATTGAGTTTTTCTTTTCTGAAACTCAAACAAATTCCTATTTGGGGAAATAACAAAAAGCTCCTAATAGCCAGAGGTATGGCAGGTGCCATTTCGCTCGTGTTGTACTTCACCACGCTGCAGGCCATTCCGTTAGCCGGTGCAGTAACCATTCAGTTTCTGTCACCGATATTTACCGCAATCCTGGGCATTTTTATCGTTAACGAAAAAGTAGCAAAACGGCAATGGCTGTTTTTCCTGATCTCTTTTGCTGGTGTGGTGATCATTCAGGGAGTCGATAACCGTATAACCAGTTTTTATTTTTTTATCGGTATTCTGGCAGCCTTGTTTTCAGGAATAGCCTTTAATATTATCAGAAAACTAAACGTTTCCGAAAATCCAGTCGTAATTGTGTTCTATTTTCCGCTTGTTACCATTCCTGTAACCGGGCTTTACATTCTCACGAATTGGGTTAATCCGACCGGCATAGATTTACTGATAATAATACTAGTCGGGATCACTACACAAATAGCACAGGTGTACATGACTAAAGCTTTTCAACATGAGGAATTATCGAAAATTGCAAGTTTGAGATATATTGGTATCATTTATGCATTAATTTTCGGACATATTCTTTTTGGTGAATATTTTGAATATTATAGTTATGTAGGTTTGGTTTTAGTTTTGTCGGGTGTAATGCTGAATATCTGGTACAAACAACGCCATATTTCAGGTCCTGTGGAAAAGAAAAATAAAATCACTGAAACTACCATTCAATAAGTGATAATGCGCACACCACAACCATGCTGTTTCGATTGTTTTATTTTGTTATTATTATCGAAATAAATAATTTTGAATTACTGGTGTCCGGTTAAATCCCCTACCGGGAGGCCTGCCAGCTGGCCGGCAGTTGTCGAGGTAGGTAAAAAATTGATTATCAATGAGTAAAACCTCATATTCGCCAACAGATAAAATCAGTGGGTTGTTTTATGAGGATCATAAAACCATCTTAGTTTAACGTTAAATGACCTTTTTCTAGCAGTACTTATTTTTCCCGGATGACAATAGTATTGAATTAGCAAAACACAATAATCATGTCAGGACACAGTAAATGGTCAACTATAAAGCATAAGAAAGCTGCCCTTGATGCCAAACGGGGAAAAATATTTACCAAACTTATAAAGGAAATCGCCGTTTCGGTACGGGAAATTGGATCTGATCCGGATTCTAATCCCCGACTGCGGCTGGCCATTCAAAATGCCAAAGGCGCCAATATGCCAAAAGATACCATTGAAAGAGCGATAAAGAAGGGATCGGGTGAAGGAGGTGCCGATTATGTCGAAGTAACCTATGAAGGGTACGCATCACATGGTGTGGCCGTATTTGTGGAATGCACAACCGACAATATAAACCGGACGGTGTCAAATGTCAGGTCTGTTTTTGCAAAAAGCGGTGGCAGCCTGGGAACAAACGGATCGCTGGAATTCATTTTTGACCGTAAAGGAGTTTTTGTTGTGCCTTTGCCTGAAGGCTTGGATGAAGATGACCTCATTCTTGAACTGATCGATGGCGGTGCGGAGGATGTGGAGATAGAAGAAGCCATGATTCACATAACCTGTGAGATGGATGATTTTGGAAATATGCAGAAAAAGCTCGAAGACATGAACCTTGAGGCACAATCAGCAGAATTGCAGCGGATACCCAACACCTATGTGAGCCTTGATGATGGTACTTTCGGGCAGGTAATGAAATTAATTGATTCCCTCGAAGACGATGATGATGTTCAAAAAGTGTATCATAATATCGAAGCCTCGGATGATCAATTTGCAAACCTGACGAACCAGACCTGACGGGTTTTGAAAAATCCATCAGGTCTGACTCATGGTTTACGTCTTTTTACCTTACTTTATCTATCAGGTCTGCGGTGCGGGCAGAGTATCCTGCTTCATTATCATACCAGCCGATCACTTTTACAAGCTTGCCATTTGCTGATGTTAATGCGGAATCGAAAATATTGGAATGCGGATTGCCGACAATGTCAATAGAAACAATCGGGTCTTCGGTGTATTCCAGAATGCCTTTCATGGATCCTTCGGAAGCTTCTTTCATAGCCCTATTGATTTCTTCAGCGGTAGTTTCGGTTTTAAGAATGCATACCAGATCGGTGAGTGAGCCATCCGGAATAGGCACGCGCATGGCAAGACCATCTAATTTTCCTGCAAGATGAGGCAGTACAAGCCCTACGGCTTTGGCAGCGCCGGTTGAAGTAGGTACAATGCTGCAGGCAGCAGCCCTTGCCCGGCGCAGGTCGCTGTGAGGTGAATCCTGAAGCCGTTGATCGGCTGTGTAAGCGTGTATAGTGGTGATGTACCCTTTTTCGATACCGAAATTGTCATCAAGCACTTTTGCCATTGGCGCCAGGCAATTGGTGGTGCAGGACGCATTGGAAATAATGGTTTCTTCGCCAGTAAGAATATCGTCATTAACCCCTAATACAATAGTGGGTATATCTCCACTTGCAGGCGCCGAAATAATCACCTTTTTAGCGCCGGCCTC
>JACZXH010000133.1 GCA_022571715.1 Bacteroidota bacterium
GCATGGTGCTGGTTGACACCTTGAGCGTCACCCACCTGTCTTCTTCGGGGATATAAAATTTCTTGGTTTGTAAATTAGGATAAAACTTACGTCTGGTTTTGTTATGCGCATGTGAAACGTTGTTTCCCGACGCCGTCCTTTTCCCACTTACCTGACAAACTTTTGACATGATTATTTTGTTATTGAATCCTTTTTAAAAACGGAGTGCAAATATCGAAATAATTATTTGTAATTCAAATTTCGCCGTATTTTTTACCCCGGCCTACGGTTTTATCAAAAATTTGAGATCAAGCCGCCCGACGAAATGGCAAATAACGGTGATTTGAGCGTACTGCGGGCCTGGGATATTCTTTTTAAGAACTTACCGAAAAATTAAATACACCCTGAAAACTTAAATGTTTCGATTGTTCCAGCAGGATAATGAAAGGGCATTCATTAAATTTACCCGATAAATTAATAATAAGGCATAAATCTAATAAGTATGATCGGCATAAATCAACTTTCAAGCCATCAAGCAATCGATCTGGAAAATATGTACGGTGCTTTCAATTACCACCCGCTGCCCGTTGTCCTTACAAGAGGCGAAGGCGTGTTTTTATGGGATGTGGATGGCAACAAGTATTATGATTTTCTTTCTGCATACAGCGCGGTTAACCAGGGGCATTGCCATCCCAGGATCATCCGGGCCCTTACTGCCCAGGCCGGTGAACTGACCCTCACGTCGCGGGCTTTTTACAATGATAAGCTGGGCATTGCCGAAAAATTTGTTTGTGAATACTTCGGATATAGCCGGGCCTTGTTTATGAACAGTGGCGCCGAAGCCGATGAAACCGCCATTAAGCTGGCAAGAAAGTGGGGCTACAGAGTAAAAGACATTCCTGCCAACGAGGCGGTGATTGTAGTGGCTGAAAACAACTTCCATGGCAGAACCATAACCATCATTTCCGCATCCACTGATCCGGTAGCCCGGCGTGACTACGGCCCTTTTACGCCCGGTTTTGAGGTCATTCCATACAACGATACGACTGCGCTAGAAGAGGCATTACGCAACCCAAATGTATGCGGATTTCTTATTGAACCCATTCAGGGAGAGGCTGGTGTAAATGTCCCCGATGATGGGTATCTGAAAACCAGCGCCGAATTATGCAAAAAATACAATGTGCTTCTGATGATGGATGAAATCCAAACCGGTATCGGGCGTACGGGCAAAATGCTGGCATGCGATTATGAAAATGTAAAACCCGATATGCTGATTTTGGGCAAAGCGTTGTCCGGCGGGGTTTTGCCGGTTTCACTAGTCCTTACTGACGACGAAGTGATGCTCACGTTAAAACCCGGAGAGCACGGCAGTACTTATGGCGGAAATCCGTTGGCCTGTGTCGTAAGCATGGAAGCGCTGCAGGTGATTTTGGATGAAAATCTTACAGAAAATGCCGCCAAAATGGGTGTTATTTTCCATGAAAGAATGAGTAATATTGCTGATACCGATTTTGTTGTGCAGGTAAGAGGTAAAGGCCTCCTTAACGCCATTGTCATCAATGATAGTCCCGAAAGCGAAACTGCCTGGAATATCTGTCTGACACTGAGAGAAAACGGACTTCTGGCCAAACCTACACATGGTAACATCATTCGCTTTGCACCACCGCTGGTGATCACCGAAGAGCAGATTCATGCGTGTTGCGATATTATTGATAAAACCCTAAACAAGTTTAATGCTTAATCAACGATTCAACAATAGATGGTATTGGCTAACCCGGAAGCCGAAATAGGATGGCAATTAAAAATAAATCAATGACTACAAATATTAGAATTCGACTTTTTATATTTTTTGCAGGCATTCTCTACCTGTTCATTCCACACAATTCCTATTCTCAGATTTTGATATCGTTGCTGCTTGGAGATAAGTTAAACTCACCTAATCTTGAATTCGGATTAGAGGGAGGATTAAACCGCTCATTCATACGTAACATTGGGGAAACAGGTGGATTCAATAGCCTCTTTTTGGGATTTTATTTCGATTTCAAGCTGAAAAAGCAATTATTTCTTCATACTGGTGTACGGGTCAAAGCCAATGCAGGAGCATCGGATATCGCTGTGTATTCTCTGGACAATCCCGACCTGGACAATATTTTCGTCGGAGGAGAAGTAATACGAAAACTAGGCTATTTTTACGTGCCGGCAACTTTAAAATACCGGTTTAATAATAACATTTTTGTGGAAGCAGGTTTACAACTTGGCTTGCTTTATAATGCTAAAGATCATTTCCAGAAATCAATTTATTCAAGTAACGATCTTATTTTTATTAACGACGTACTTGATAATTACAATCGTTTGGACGCCGGGATTGCTGTTGGACTTGGATATAAAATAATGGAAAATTCAGGCATGAGCGTTGGCGCTTTTTATTACTACGGATTAATCAACATAAAGAAAGAAAGCAACCTGTCTGCGTATAATTCAATTTTGTACTTTTATGTAGATATACCTATCGGAGCTGGAAAAAAAAATGATGTGGCAGATTAACTATTATGATAGTATGTTGTGAAACCTACTATTTCAGGATCCCTATTCGTAAATATCTAAAATTATT